>JBFIGS010000067.1:0-11555 GCA_041602195.1 Sediminicola sp.
AATGAAGATAAGAAACTCAAATTGGAGATTTTTTATACGAAGACAAATTAAAGGGCCTCTTATAGACCATTTAAAGGAATAATACGTTCTACAACTGAATCTTGTAAGAGTTTGCAGCTTGAAACGTAAATTTGTACTACAAAAAGAGAAGAATTATGTGTGGAATAGTAGGTTATATTGGACACAGGGATGCTTATCCCGTTATTATAAAAGGATTACAGCGTCTTGAGTACCGAGGATATGACAGTGCGGGAGTAGCGCTTTATGACGGGGCAGACATTAATCTTTCCAAAACAAAAGGGAAGGTAGAAGATCTTAATAATAAGGCAAAAACCGAAATTTCCTTGAAGGGGAAATTAGGGATAGGCCATACCAGATGGGCTACCCACGGTATTCCAAATGATGTTAATTCACATCCACATTATTCCAATTCCGGTAATTTGGTAATCATACACAATGGAATTATCGAAAATTACGATTCCATTAAAAAGGAGTTGATAAAAAGGGGATATACCTTTAGTTCAGATACGGATACCGAAGTATTGATCAACCTTATCGAGGAAGTTAAAAAGCAAGAGGACGTAAAGCTTGGAAAAGCGGTGCAAATCGCGTTGAATCAAGTGGTAGGGGCTTATGCCATCGTCGTATTTGACAAAAATAAGCCAGATGAATTGGTGGTGGCTAAATTAGGTAGTCCACTTGCCATCGGAGTGGGTGAGGAAGAATTTTTTATTGCTTCAGATGCATCTCCTTTTATTGAGTTTACCAATAATGCCATTTATTTGGAAGATGAAGAAATGGCCATTATCAGGGTAGGCAAGGAAATCAAATTAAGAAAAATCAAGAATGATGCGGTGGCGTACCCAAAAATTCAGGAGCTTCAGATGAACATTGAAGAGATTGAAAAGGGAGGTTACGATCATTTCATGTTAAAAGAAATCTACGAACAGCCCAGGGCTATCTTGGATACCTATCGCGGGAGGTTGCGCGCTAGCCAAGGCATAATCAAAATGGCAGGTGTAGATCAAAATATTGAAAAGTTCCTCAATGCCAACCGTATTATAATAGTTGCCTGCGGTACTTCTTGGCATGCAGGTCTGGTGGCAGAATATATTTTTGAAGATTTAGCGCGAATTCCAGTAGAAGTTGAATACGCTTCTGAATTTCGTTATAGAAATCCGGTCATCACCGAAAAGGATATCGTGATAGCTATTTCCCAATCAGGGGAAACGGCAGATACCTTGGCGGCAATTAAATTGGCAAAGGAGAAAGGCGCATTTGTTTTTGGCGTTTGTAATGTTGTTGGGTCTTCCATAGCCAGGGAATCCAATGCAGGGGCTTACACGCATGCCGGACCTGAAATAGGGGTGGCGTCAACCAAAGCATTTACAACTCAAATAACCGTACTTACCTTGTTGGCCTTGAAAATGGCAAAGGAAAAAGGTGTGTTCTCAGAATCAAGGTTCCATGAATATTTGGCCGAATTGGAGAACATTCCCGCTAAAGTAGAAAGGGCATTGCAGACCAATGTATTGGTGGAAACAATTGCTGAGGTATATAAGGACTCAACAAACTGTTTGTATCTAGGTCGTGGTTACAACTTCCCAGTAGCTTTGGAAGGTGCTTTAAAGCTCAAGGAAATTAGTTATATACATGCCGAAGGTTATCCTGCGGCAGAAATGAAGCACGGGCCTATCGCCCTTATCGACGAGCAGATGCCCGTAGTGGTCATCGCTACCAATAGAGGTCATTACGATAAGGTGGTGAGCAATATTCAGGAAATTAAATCCAGAAAAGGTAAAATCATAGCCGTGGTTACGGAAGGGGATGAGACCGTTAGGGATTTGGCAGACCACGTAATTGAGGTGCCAGATACTTTTGAAAGTCTTATGCCATTATTGACAACAATACCTTTACAACTATTGTCATACCATATAGCTGTAATGAGAGGATGTAATGTGGACCAACCGCGTAATCTGGCAAAGTCCGTGACTGTAGAGTAAAACATCTAAAGTTTATAGCAAGAGATCCCTTAACGACCATTTTTAAGAATTTGGTGTTTAAGGGATTTTTTATACCCTTATTTTGAGAATGTCACAGTTTGGGAGGTAGTCTATTGTTAAATTAATACTATGCATGCATAATTTTTTTTGATTTCTTTAACAAGGAATCAAAAATATATATATCTTGTTCTCCAAATTAACTAAACTCAAATTTAGAATGAGAACATTGGTACTTATGTCCTTTTTGTTGTTGGGATTGACTTCTTTAGCCCAAACAACCGTAAAAGGTAAAGTGGTAGATCAAAATAATGAACCTATTCCAGGTGTAAGCATTGTCATAGTAGACAAGGCGATAGGAACGGTAACAGATTTTGATGGCTATTTTACCTTAAGCACAGCTGAAAACCCTCCCTTTACATTAAGTATTACCAGTATTGGATTTGTTTCAGCTACCACTAGAATCACCCAAAACAATCAAACAGTGGAGGTAACCTTGAATGAAGAGCAGACCCAATTGGATGAGGTGGTCATTTCGGCCTCCAGAACCCCTGAAAGAATATTTGAATCTCCGGTGACCGTTGAAAGATTTGGTCTAGCAGATATTAAAAATACAGCAGCTGCCGATTTTTATGGCGGTTTGGAAAGCTTGAAAGGGGTTGATGTCAATACGAATAGTTTGACATTTAAATCTATCAACACCAGAGGTTTTGCGACCTTTGCAAACACCAGGTTCATGCAATTGGTAGATGGGATGGACAACTCTACACCAGCCTTGAACTTCCCAATTGGAAACTTGGTGGGGATGATAGAAACTGACGTTCAAAGCGTGGAACTTTTGCCTGGAGCATCTTCGGCACTCTATGGGGCCAACGCTTTCAACGGAATCTTATTTATGAGAAGTAAAAGCCCTTTTGATTACCAAGGGATCAGTTCACATATAAAAAGAGGGATTACCTCCCAAGAAGCAGCAGGGGATAACTATTATACCGATTTTGGCATCAGGGCCGCCTATAAATTCAGCGATAAGTTTGCCGGAAAGGTGAATTTTGGGTACTTAAGAGGTACGGATTGGGCTGCGAACAGCGAGGTAGATAAAACTACTGTTGGCGGTACAAGAGCCGATTTGAACTATGACGGGATCAACGTGTACGGTGATGAAGTTTCAACGGATATAAAAGATGTTGCCGTAACCCTTGAAGGGTTGGGGATATTGCCCGCTGGTGCTAACGCATTGGTACCTTCTGTTGAAGTAAGTAGAACTGGATATAATGAACAGGTTCTTACCAACAATAAGGCAGAAAGTATAAAAGCAGATTGGGGATTGTACTTTCGTCCTTGGGAAAATGATTTCGAGATATCTTACGTAGGTAAGGTAGGGACGGGATCCACTATTTACCAAGGGACCAACCGTTATAATATCAATGGTTTTTTCCAAGAACAGCACAAGTTGGAAATAAGAAACGACAATTTCTTTGTAAGAGGTTATTTGGTTGCCGATAAGGCAGGAGATTCCTATGATATGGTTTTTACCGGTATCAATATCAACAGGGCATGGAAAGATGACAATACCTGGTTCGGAGAGTATACAGGTACGTATGTGCAGGCAACGTTGCAAGGAGCAACTGATGAGCAGGCTCATGCTAGGGCTAGGGCCGTAGCAGAATCTGGCAGGTATTTACCAGGCTCCCCGGAGTTTAAGGCTGCTTTTAACAGAAGTATCAACGATCCGGACCTTTCTACAGGATCAAAATTTCAGGATGCTTCCAAATACTATCATTCAGATGCCAATTATAACTTCAGCCATTTGATAGATTTTGCGGAAATTCAAGTAGGAGGATCGTTTAGGGAGTATAGTTTAAATTCGTCAGGAACAATCTATACGGATAATGATGGTCCTATAAACTATTCTGAATTTGGAATATACACACAGGTCCAAAAGAATCTGGAATTAACAGAGAGCAGTAATTTGAAATTAACTGGTTCTGTACGTTATGATAAGTCCGAGTTTTTTGATGGGTTCTTTTCGCCAAGATTATCTGCGGGACTTACCCTAAATAGAAATCACAATATTAGGGCTTCTGTACAAACAGGATTTAGAAACCCTACCACCCAAGATTTATTCATCGGATTGGATGCGGGAAGAGCAATTTTGGTTGGTTCTGCGCCAGACAATTTGGATAGGTATTCAAGGGATTTTGAGGTTAGTGGGGGTGGACAATTATTAGGTCAGCCTGCTACAATTAATCAAACTGGAGCTGCAGCCTATAATAATTCATATTCTTTGAGTTCAGTGCAAAGACTTGGTCAGACCGGAAACCCTGCTGATTTGGTAATAGCCAATCCTGATTTAGTAAAACCAGAACAAGTAACATCAGCGGAAATTGGGTATAGAGGAAAAATTAAAAGATTGGTGGTAGATTTTAGTGCATACTACAATAAATACAAGGATTTTATATCTCAAGAAGTGGTTATAGCGCCTTATTATGGAACTGTAGGTGATGGTAGCTTTTCGGTCGCTGCTATCTCTAATGGGGATTTCCAGGCATATAGTGCTTATACAAACTCTAATGTAGATATTGGTTCATATGGGGCCTCTCTTGGACTAAATATGAAGGTTTTAGGAAATTATGATTTAGGTGGTAGTTACACTTTCGCCAAACAAGATTTTGATCAAGAAGCCAATCCAGATTTCATGTCGAGCTTCAACACCCCAGAACACAAATTCAAGGCGTCCTTTGGAAATACCAACTTGTTCGAAAACTTTGGTTTCAATGTAGCCTACAGATTTAGTGATGATTATTTCTGGGAAGCCACCTTTGGAAACGGTGTTGTACCGGAATACCACACTTTTGACGCGCAGATCAATTATGATGTTCCCAGCATAAAATCTTCTTTTAAAATAGGGGGTACAAACTTAGGAGGTGAGGAATACTTTACCGCTTTCGGAACCGGATTTATAGGATCTATGTATTACGTTTCATGGACAATAAACAACTTGTAAAATTTTAAATAAAGTTTATAATGAAAACTATAAAATATATTTTATTCGCCTCTGTCCTTTTAGCATTTGCTTCATGTAATACAGAAGAGGATGTTACTATGGTTGAGGTGGCTGAGGAAGTGCCCGCACTTACCGCAGGTTCTGCAGACTTTTCCAATTATGTTTCCATAGGGGCATCCTTTACTGCAGGGTATACCGATGGCGCATTATTTAAAGCAGGGCAACAAAACTCCTTTCCAGCCTTATTAGCGCAACAGTTTGCATTGGCCGGTGGCGGGAGTTTTAACCAGCCATTGATGAATGATAATTTTGGTGGACTCCTTTTGGGAGGTACTCAAATTCAGGATAATCGTTTGGTATTTAGTGGTTCCGCGCCTGTTCGTTTACAGACGTTAATTGGGCCGGTAATGCCAACAACAGATTTATTGATCAATAATCCGACTGGGCCTTTCAATAACATGGGTGTCCCTGGAGCCAAGAGCTTTCATTTAGTGGCCAAAGGCTATGGTAATGTTGCCGGTGTTCCATTACGTCTCGCAAATCCTTACTATGCAAGAATGGCCACAAGTGCTACTTCTTCCATGTTAGAGGATGCTTTGGCGCAACAGCCTACCTTCTTTACTTTATCAGAGATTGGTGGGGGGAATGATGTATTGGCATACGCCGCTTCTGGGGGAGTAGGAGTGGACCAGAAAGGAAATTTAGATCCAACCACATATGGTTCAAATGATATTACCGATCCAAATGTATTTGCGCAGGTTATGTCTTCTGCAGCAACGGCTTTAACTGCCAATGGGGCAAAAGGAGTAATTGCAAATGTACCTTACATTACTAATTTGCCTTATTTTACAACGGTGCCCCATAATCCGTTGAGCCCCTTAAATCCATCCTTCGGACCGCAGATTCCAACTCTGAACGGTGTGTTTGGTCAGTTGAATTTGGTATTTGATTTTTTACAAGTTCCTGAGCGTAAAATTGTCTTTTCAGGAACTGCTGCAAGTGCGGTGGTTGTTAAGGATGAAAATTTGGCGAATCTATCTGCGCAGATTACGGCAGTTTTAAATGGCAGTCCAACTTTTCCCGCTTTTGTGCAGTCTTTTGGATTGCCAGCGCAAGCTGCTCCTGTTGTAGCTAATCTTTTTGGCGTTATTTATGGCCAAGCAAGACAGGCAACAGCGGATGATTTATTGGTGCTTCCAAGTTCTACAATTATCGGTACGGTCAATACAAGCTCCGTAGCATTTCTGATGTCCCAAGGGTTGACACAAGCTTTGGCGGGCCAATTTTCAGTAGAAGGTGTTTCATTGCCTTTGGAAGATAAATGGGTGTTGACACCTGCAGAACAGGCCCTAGTATTATCTGCTACTGATGCTTACAATGTTTCGTTAAAGTCAATAGCGGATGCCAATGGACTTGCCTTTGTAGATTTCAAGGCTGTCTTACAGGAAGCCGCGACTACCGGTATTACGGACGGAGATTTTACTTTAAAAGCAAGTCTCGTTACCGGAGGTTTGGTAAGTTTGGATGGAATACATTTGACCGCTAGAGGATATGCTGTAATGGCCAATAAGTTTTTAGAGGCCATTGATGCTACCTATGGTTCCAACTTCATCAAAGCCAAGGCAAAAGTAAATGTAGGATCATATCCTACCAACTATTCACCGACCTTACAATAAGATATATAATTGCCAAACAAAAAACGCCTTTCACCGAAAGGCGTTTTTTGTGTTTAAAAAGGGTGAAAAACCACTTTATTTTTAAATTTAAAAGGTATATATTTGCAGCGCGAAAAATCTGGTCCCTAAAAAAGGTGAAAAGGTTGTTGTTCGTTTTTTATCACGCTAAACAATAAACATTTAAGTAATGTCAAAAGTTACAGGTAAAGTTTCTCAAATCATCGGACCAGTGGTCGATGTAGAATTCCAATCCGGAGCAAATCTTCCAAGAATTTACGATTCTCTTGAGATCAGTCAGAAAGATGGTTCCAAATTGGTCCTTGAAGTACAATCACATATTGGTGAGAATACTGTAAGAACCGTATCCATGGATACTACAGATGGTTTAAGTAGAGGTGTTGCGGTTGAAGCCACGGGAAGTGCGATTCAAATGCCAGTTGGAGATGATGTATATGGTCGTTTGTTCAACGTTATTGGTGATGCCATTGATGGTCTAGGGAATTTGCCTAAGGCAGGTAAAGATGGACTTCCAATTCACCGTGAAGCACCAAAATTTGAAGACTTGTCTACCTCTTCAGAGGTATTGTTCACAGGTATCAAAGTTATCGATTTGATCGAGCCTTACTCAAAAGGGGGTAAAATTGGATTGTTTGGTGGAGCAGGTGTTGGTAAAACAGTATTGATTCAAGAGCTGATCAATAACATCGCAAAAGGTCACGGTGGTCTTTCTGTATTTGCGGGCGTTGGAGAACGTACACGTGAAGGAAACGATTTGTTGCGTGAGATGTTAGAATCAGGTATTATAAAATATGGTGACGCATTCTTGCACTCTATGGAAGAAGGTGGATGGGATTTGTCCAAAGTGGACAAAGAAGTCATGAAAGAATCAAAAGCGACATTTGTTTTCGGACAAATGAACGAACCTCCAGGGGCTCGTGCACGTGTGGCCCTTTCAGGTCTGACCATTGCCGAATTTTTCCGTGATGGTGCAGGTGAAGGAAAAGGAAAGGACGTTTTGTTCTTCGTAGATAACATTTTCCGATTTACACAAGCAGGTTCTGAGGTATCGGCACTTTTGGGTCGTATGCCGTCTGCAGTAGGGTACCAACCAACTTTGGCAACAGAGATGGGTGCCATGCAAGAGCGTATTACATCAACAAAAAGAGGTTCCATTACTTCTGTACAGGCGGTTTACGTTCCTGCGGATGATTTAACGGATCCAGCACCGGCAACAACGTTTGCCCACTTGGATGCTACTACCGTATTGTCTCGTAAGATTGCAGAGTTGGGTATTTATCCTGCAGTAGATCCATTGGATTCTACTTCAAGGATCCTTACAGCTGAAATCTTAGGAAAGGATCATTACGCATGTGCTCAAAGAGTAAAGGAGTTGTTACAGCGTTACAAAGAGCTTCAGGATATTATTGCCATCCTTGGTATGGAAGAATTGTCAGAAGAGGATAAGCAAGCTGTAGGTAGGGCGAGACGTGTACAACGTTTCTTGTCTCAACCTTTCCACGTAGCTGAACAGTTTACAGGGATCCCAGGAGTATTGGTAGATATTAAGGAAACTATTAAAGGTTTCAACATGATCATGGATGGTGAATTAGATCACTTACCAGAATCTGCCTTTAACCTTAAAGGAACCATCGAAGAGGCTATCGAGGCTGGAGAGAAAATGTTGGCTGAAGCATAAATAGTTGATAGTTGGCTGTTGATGGGCTATGTGTAAACTAAAAGCGATCAACCTAAAACTAGCAACCAACAATTAGATAATATGTACTTAGAAATTGTATCACCAGAAGCTACATTATTTGCAGGAGAGGTAACCTCGGTGACTGTTCCTGGAGTTAATGGTGAATTCCAACTTTTGGAAAACCACGCTGCCATTGTTTCCTTATTACAGGAAGGTAATGTAAAATTTAAGGGCAATAACGTAGTTGTGGAAAAATCCAATAAGGATAAATTTTCAAAGGGTGCCAACGGCGAAACGGTTTTGGCCATTTCCAGTGGTACTATTGAAATGAGGAATAATAAAATTATCGTGTTGGCAGATTAAATTGCTACACGTATGATAATAAAAATAGCCAAACTGTAAAGTTTGGCTTTTTTATTTACAATTATTTCAGACTGATCAAAACCCAATCCCTCTCGTCGGAAAAATAGGTTTTCAATTCTTTAAAGCCCACCGCATAATGGGCTTGAAGGGAGCGGGTATTTTTGGCATCAACCTCCGTAATTATACTTTCGAACTCTGGTTGTATATGTGCCTTCATGGCATTGTACAAACCACGGAAAATCCCTTGATTGCGATAGCTTTTGCCCACACAGATCTGCCCCATGGCAATGTATTTTTCATCTTTGGACACAACGGTATCAATTTCTGCAAACATGGGTTTTAAAATCTCGATCTTATCCGCGAACATGGGGTGCATACATAGGGCATATGCCGCAACGGTGTCTCCATCCTTGGCGATGATATGAGGACAAACCTCATTCATTTGGTGTAATATCTCAAAGTTGTGCTCAACGGTTACAAACCCGTCTTTTTCCTTTTCTTCGGGGCTTACATTGGCCCAAAGATTTGCTTGTTGCAAGGCAAGAATCTGTTCCAATTCCTCTTTCGTACTAACCGTACAATACCTAATTCCCATAGCTATTCTATTTTAAGCCAAGCCTTTCTCTTTGCCAATACTTCTTTTGATGGTTTAACACCTTCTTTTTCCATCAATTGAATGCTATAAGACGGATCTGCTTGTAAAACCAAAGAGGCGGACCTTTCAACACCGTATCTTTTAAAAGTGACCTCAATTACATCACCCACCTTAAATTGGTTGATGAAATCTGAAAACCGTTGTTCTTTCTTAAAGGAAATAGTATTTATGGAGATAATAACATCGCCATTTTCAAGGCCAGCTTTATAGGCCGGACTGCCTATGGGAACGTTGCGGTCTATTACAGCAGTGCCATCATCCTTTATGGATACTGAAGCTCCAAAAAATGGCTTTGTGGAATCTTGTTTTAGTACCACTCCCACCGATTTAAAAAGTGGGGCATAATTGGGCATATCACTTTTGTACACATAATTGCCAAAGAACTGGTTGCCGAAATCAGGTCCGGCATATTTGTTCAACATTTTATGAAGGTCTTCAACTGTATATGAGGTTTCTTTTTGACCATAAGTCTGCCATACGAACTTCATATAATCGTCGAGATTTAGATTTTTCTGGCGGAGGGACAAGTCCAACGCAAGACCCAGTACGCTACCATAGGAGTAATAGGAGATAAAAGTATTTTCCCTATTCACAGGATCTACTGAGGTAGCGGCATCTACAAATGGGGCTTGATAGCTCATCTCTATCGGGTTAAAAAATTGTCGCGCGGGAGAATTCCAAACGTAGTTAAAAGTGCCGGTCAGCCCATCTATGTAGGCTGTAGGGGTGATGATACCCGCCCTACAAAGGATAAGATTGGTGTAGTAGCTGGTAAAACCTTCTGCAAACCATAATTCGCCACTCATATTAGCTTCTGTGAAGTCGAAAGGCTCCAGCGATTTTGGGCGTATGCGCTCCACGTTCCAAGAATGAAAGAATTCGTGGGACACCGTTCCTATGTTGCCTTCCATGCCTCCTTCGGCCAAACCTTCCCTATCGGTCAATATGGTTGAATTCCTGTGCTCCATGCCATCACCCGAGGCATTTGGGACATAACAGGCCAAAAAGGTATAGGTGCCGAAATCATAATTAGGAAGTTCTCCATAGACCTCCTTTTGTGCCAACACAATTTTTTTTACTTTTTCCCAGTAGGTGTCCAATTCCTCCTCAGTTCCATTGTGATGTAAAATAAATTGAACCTTCTGTTTTTTGTTATTGGATTCCACTTCAAATTCCCGCGAGCTATAATTGCTAATTTCGGTGGGGCTGTCCATAAAATATTGCAAATTCGGGGCAGAATAGGTGTTGTCCGATACCTTGGGCATTTGGGTGGCTACCTTCCAGTTTAAATCTTCCCTAACGTTAAAGTCGACCCTAATGTTCCGATCACTTAATTCTGGAACAAACATAAAAGTAGCCGGGATATTCAGGTGCGCATGGGTTTCGTCAACCTGGGAATAGGTTCCATCCCCACGATTGGCAAATAGGGTATAACTGAAATTAACGGTGCCGTCATGTCCAGATACATTCCATTGGTATGGGTTTGGACGCGTTATGGTCAAGGGGGTACCTTTACTATCCGTGGCAGTAACATTATATACGTTTTTCGCAAATTCATGAAGGGCATATCTTCCTGGGGAAGTCCTGCTCATGCGAATCCCAATGGTGTCCATGCTCAGATTTGGAAAAGTGGCTTTTATTTCAGCTTCATGGTGGCCTGCATTTTCAAAGGAAATGCTATAGGAGTTTGTTTGGGCAACTATGGGGCCGGAAAGTAAAATTAGGAATAAAAGCGAGAGCAGTTTTTTCATTTTTCTAGGGTTTATGGTCACGAATATAACATTTAAAAACAGGATATACTACATTTGTGATATGGACAATTTCCCCAAAAAACTAAGAGAAAAATTATCAGAAAGAGCAGCGAAAAATGCGCTGAGGGAATTGACCATTTCGCATATTCCCATAGATTTCTCCTCCAATGATTATTTGGGATTTGCCAAGGATCAAAATATTTTTGAGGGTGCTTCCAGTCTATTGAAGGAGAGAAGCCATACGCTTAATGGAGCCACCGGATCCCGCTTGTTATCGGGGAACAATGCGCTGTACGAGAATTTGGAGAGTGGGATTGCGACATTCCATGATTGTCCGGCCGCGCTTGTCTTTAATTCTGGTTACGATGCCAATTTGGGATTGTTGGGTTCTGTGCCCCAAAGGGGCGATA
>JBFIGS010000068.1:0-11415 GCA_041602195.1 Sediminicola sp.
CAAACCCAACGTGCAAAAGCTAGGTAGCCTCGATCCCGGAAAATGGAGACAAGGAAATTTTGCCATCGCGGGTTATGTAGGTTGCCCCTTGTTATCCTTTAAAGGAGAGTCCTTGGGGGTGTTGAGTTTAATCTTCGATGCTGCCTTTGAGTCCAATTCCCATCAGGAAAAAGCTTTGCTGACGGTCGCTTCACAGGTATCCAAAGTTTTGGAAGACTGCATGGCCCAAGAGGAATTCAGGTTGGTCCAAAAGGAACTAGAACTGCAAAAAGAGATCAATAAAAATATTGTTGAGAACTCTAGACTGAGTCTTTGGACCTGTAATCTAGAAGAAGATATTTTATATGTTGATGCCAAATGGGCAGCATTCCTGGGCTATGAAGAGGAAGAATTACAACCCTTGACCTTGCAAAAATGGGAGTCCATGATTCACCGGGAAGATCTGGAGGTACTCAAGGGGAGATGGAATGATTATTTGGCCGGGTCCATTGGAAATTACAAGGTAAGTTATAGAATAAGGCATAAAGATGGGACTTGGAAATGGTTCTTGGAGTCGGGCAATACCTTAAAACGCGATAATAAAGGTGTTCCCGTGCAATTGGTGGGCACGGTTGAGGACATCACAAAACAAAAGTTGGATTACCTACATTTGGAAAACGCTCTGCAAAGGTTGACTTATCTCTCAAAGGCCACTACAGATGCCATTTGGGATTTGGATCTTATAAACGAAACATTACTTTGGAACGATAATTTTTTCGAAAATTATGGACATCAACCAGAAGAGTATGCAGCTGCAGGCTTAACCTTATGGATAGAAAACATCCATCCGGAAGATAGGGTACGGGTAGAAACCAGCTTTGATAATTCCCTGCTGGGCGATAATGAAAATTGGGAGGAGGAATACCGGTTTAGAAAAGCAAACGGAGAATATCTGACTGTCAACGACAAGGCCTTTATCATAAGGGATACCAATGGGAAAGCCGTTCGTATGATCGGCGCTCTTTGCGATATAACAGAAAAGAACAACTACCTATTAAAGGCAAAAATTGCCAATGAACGTTTTCAACGAATTGTAGACCTGACCAAAGAGGTAATTTACGATTGGGACATCATTAATGAAGATGTCTATTGGGGTTCTGGCTATGTGAAGCATTTTGGCCATGAATTGCCGGAGAAGAAAGTCACGCTTCAGACCCGGATCAATCATTTGCACCCCGATGATGTGCATAGGGTGTTGAACGAATTAAAGGCGTTGCTAAAAAGTCCGGATCAGAATTATTTTGAGGTGAAATACCGTTTTCTAAAGGGCGATGGCACGTACATAGATATACACGAAAAAGCCAGTATCCTAAGAAATGATAATGGAGGGCCGTTCCGTATGGTGGGCACCATGAGGGATGTTTCTGAGGCCAATAGATACTTGGAGCAGCTGAAGGAATCCGAGAAAAAATACAACGATCTGTTTCATCTTTCTCCCCAACCTTCATGGGTCTATGATTTGGAAACCCTGCGGTTTTTGGATGTGAATTCAGCGGCCATAGATTGTTATGGGTATAGCTTAAGGGAGTTTATGAACCTTACCCTTGCCGATATTAGGCCCGAAGGGGAGATCAACCCGTTGATGATGGAGATTGAGAATGTGCGTTCAGATTCCGAACGAATTTATAAAGGGGTATTTAGGCACCTTAAGAGCAATGGGGAAGAATTTGATGTGCGTATCTACAGTAATCCTATTACTTTTAAAGGACGTATCTGCAGGCAGGTCGTGGCCTTTGATATCTCTGAGCTGACCAGGCATATCAAGACCATTGAATCCCAAAATTCCAAATTCAATAAGATTGCCTGGATGCAGAGCCATGTGCTCAGGGCACCCTTGGTACGGATGATGGGCCTTACCAATTTATTGTTGGATCCGGAGGAAAATATGGAGGGGGAGAATAAATTTTTGTTGGAGGAGATCCGTAAATCCTCCAATGAAATAGATCAGATTACCAGGGAAATTGCGCAGATCACCAACGAATTGAAAACCAAACAACTGAATAATGCCCAATAAGATTGTTCTTGTGGATGATGATCCGATCATACAATATGTGCATCTTCGGATCTTAAAAAAATATTCCTCCCAATCAATTATGCAATTCGATAATGGTTCCGATGCTCTTGAGTATTTTAAAGGGAGCGGGAATGAGGCTTTGCCCTATTTGGTCTTGCTGGATATCAATATGCCCATAATGGACGGATGGGATTTTTTGGATGAGGTGTACGAGCAGGGCTTGGAAAGTAAAATGGTTGTTATTATTTTGACCTCTTCCGTGGATATCCTAGATATGGAAAAGGCTAAAAAGTATGACAATATCATCTGTTTTGAGCAAAAACCCTTGACCGTTGATAAGGTAGGTGCTATTCCTGTTCTCCTGGAATATTTGAAACAGGGGTAAACTTTGGTTGCCCTCCATAAGGTAAATATGAAGTACGCAAATTGCCCGTAATAGTATGGATACGGGTGCTAAATAAAAATTAATTTGGTTAAGTAGTACTGTGTTAAAGCCGGGGGAGCATGCCTTGTGGTCTAAAAGAAACCAAAGGCGGCCAATATCAAGCAAAAAATAACGGCTATCAATATCACTATCAATACCGCAACCATAATCCTGAGAAATCCGTTCAGGATTTTTATGCCGATGGTCAATTCGTTTTCCATTTCCATGTGATGAACCTTTGATCTAAATTTACATAATAAATTGCGAATCTTCAATTGAATCCTTGAAAATCTCGTCCAAATACGGTGAATATACTATAAATCCCGCAGTGCCCTTTGTTTTTTAAGGTCGCTGCCAATCCCCTCGTTATACGCTTTTGTCCCTGGTAAATTGCTTCTCCAGATCCTCTAAGGAAATCCCCTTTGTCTCCGGCATCATAAAGATCACGAAAAACAATTGCAGGACCATCATAAAGGCAAAGAATATAAAAATAGGCCAAGGATTGTCCTTAAAAACGCCATCCGTACTGTCCAAGAATATAGGGGTGATCAAGGTGATGACCGCTGCAAAAACCCAATGTACCCCTGTTCCCCAAGACTGCCCATAGGCCCGTACCTTATTGGGGAAGATCTCGGAAATAAACACCCAGATCACGGCTCCCTGTCCAATGGCATGGGAAGCGATAAAGGCACAGATGAAAATTAAAAGAAGGGTGGAGCTCGCCCCGGTATAGAAACACCAGCCCACCATGGACAAACTGATTATATAGCCCAAGGAGCCTATTTTCATCAATTGTTTTCTGCCCAATCTATCGATCAGTTGAATACCGATAAGGGTGAAGATGAGGTTGATAATCCCGATGGATATGGAATTGAATAGGGATTCCTTTCCCCCCAATCCTGCCCTTTCCAATATTTCAGGGGCATAGTACAGCACAAAATTGATGCCCGACAACTGGTTGAAAAAAGCAATCAGGAAGGCCAGCATCAAGGGTTTTTTATATTTCCCTTCAAAGAGTCCGGCTTTGGCTGTTTTTATACCGATAGAATTTTTTATTTCCTCGAGTTTTACCAAAGCTTGGGCCTTATCAGAAATATAGGTAAGCATTTTGAGGGCTCCCACTTCGTCTTTTTTGTTAAGGACAAGCCATCTAGGGCTATTGGGTACCTGTAAGACCATGACCGAATAGATCACGGCTGGGATG
The DNA here is from genome assembly GCA_041602195.1 of Sediminicola sp. Taxonomy (GTDB): domain Bacteria; phylum Bacteroidota; class Bacteroidia; order Flavobacteriales; family Flavobacteriaceae; genus Sediminicola. Next base: position 3,682 of record JBFIGS010000068.1, read on the forward strand.
GCCTCTACCCCCAGCATCCAGCGCCAATCATTGGCCCCGTCAAATCCCTTTAAAAGGTAATTTGAAATAAAGGCAATGAAAATACCAAAAACGATATTGAACTGGTATAATGCTCCTAGTTTTCCGCGATTCTGAGCGGTAGAAATTTCCGAGATATAAATGGGTGCCGCTACAGAGGAAGCGCCTACTCCCAGCCCGCCTAAAAACCTAAAGAAGGAAAATATATAGGGATCAGTGGCCACAGCAGAGCCTAGGGCCGAAATGGTGTACAGGATCCCAATCCAAAATAAGGTTTTCTTTCTTCCCAGACGGTCGCAGGGAATACCGCCAAAAAGCGATCCCAAAACGGTGCCCCAAAGGGCCATGGACATGATAAAGGTGCCATGAAACCAGGGAGAGGTCTGCCATAGTTCTTTGATGGGTAAATTGGCACCGCTGATAACGACAGTGTCAAAGCCAAATAAAAATCCCGCTAAGGCCGCGGTGAGGGAAATTCTTAAGATACGTTTGTTCATGGTGGTTGGTCAAAGTATGTAAACATACTAAAAAAACAATCGAGATATAAAAAAAAGTCCGCTTTTTGGATTGTGTCCCAGTCATTTAAAAGTGCCGGCCGGAATAGCGAATCACCCCTTACAACAGTGTTTTTATATGGTGAAGTATTTTAACACTGGCCCCCTTGTTTTGGGTGATATAGTTGGCGTTCCGTGTTCCCGTTTCTTTTCTAAAACTAGGATTTTGTACCAGTCCATCTAAAGTTTTCTGCAATTCCATCTTATCGGAAACGGGGAGCACCCCTTTTAATTGGACCAGGTCCTCCGCCTCTTTAAAACCTTTGAATTCTGGCCCGATGATCACCGGAATTCCAAAAACGGCAGGCTCCAGGGTATTGTGGAGTCCGGTAGCGAACCCACCGCCCACATAGGCGATATCGGCATAGCTGTAAATTTTGGTAAGGAGTCCGACCGTATCAATGATCAGCACCTCGGCATCTGCGATCTCGGTTTTGTCCAACTCAGAGAACAGCGCGGTTTTTTTGGTCATTGCCCCTTTGAGTTTTTGAATATGGGCCTCTTTGATATTGTGGGGCGCTATTACGAATTTCATGTGTTCGTCGGCCTTATTGATAGCGTCTAACAGAATGGCCTCGTCTTCTGGCCAGGTGCTGCCGGCCACCATACATAGGTTTCCCTGTTTGAAGGTCGACATAAAATCCAGGGTATTGTCCCGCTCCAGAATCTCTGACACCCTATCCAATCTGGTATCCCCGGCTACAGTGCTGTTGTTGATGTCGATAGTATTGAGCAGGTCCTGGGAATTTTTGTCCTGCACAAAAATATGGGAGAAGGTATGCAGGCCCTTTCTCATAAAACCGCCGTAACCCTTAAAGAAAACCTGTCTCTTTAGGAAAATCGCCGAAATTAAAAGGGTGGGGACTTGCTGTTGCTTGAGTTCCTGTAAATAGTTGGGCCAGATTTCATACTTCACAAAAATGGCAAGCTTTGGCCTGGCCAATTCAATAAATTTCCTTGCATTTTTTTTCGTGTCCAAGGGCAGGTAGAGGACCAGATCGGCAACAGTTGTATTTTTTTTGACCTCATAGCCCGAAGGGGAGAAAAAGGTCACAAGGATCTTATGGCTGGGATAGGTAACTTTTAGCTTTTCTATGATGGGCAGGCCTTGTTCGAACTCCCCCAGGGAGGCTGTATGAACCCAGATAACTTTGTCTTGTTCGGAGATTTCTTGTTGTAGTTGGGAAAAGACATTTTTTCTGCCATCTACAAACAATTTTAGTTTGGGACTAAAATTGGCGACCAATTTTAGGACGAAGGACGCTACTAGTACTGCTAAATTATATAGAAATAACACTCGGTAATCGTTTCGTGCTAAATTACGTTTCTTTACAACAATACCTTGGCTTCAGTTCCTTATTTTTGTATTATTGTTATATAAATATTGAAGATGAAGAAAATACAAATGGTAGACCTTAACGGGCAATACCAGTCGATTAAAGAACAGATCAATTCATCCATATCCCAAATTCTAGAAACCACAGCTTTTATAAACGGACCAGAAGTTCATGCCTTTCAAAAGGAGCTTGAGACCTATTTGGGCGTAAAGCATGTTATTCCCTGTGCCAATGGTACGGATGCCCTGCAGATTGCCATGATGGGCTTGGGGCTGGAACAAGGGGATGAAGTGATCACCGCAGATTTTACCTTTGCCGCCACGGTAGAGGTTATTGCCCTATTAAAACTTACCCCCGTTTTGGTGGATGTTGATCCGGATACCTTCAACATAGATCCGGTAGCCCTGGAAAAGGCGATCACCCCAAAAACAAAAGCCATTGTCCCGGTGCATCTTTTTGGCCAGTGTGCCAATATGGATGTGATCATGGCAATTGCCAAAAAACACAACTTATTTGTAATTGAAGATAATGCCCAGGCAATTGGGGCCACCCACACATCGGCAGACGGTACCAAGGTGATGGCGGGAACTATCGGACATGTTGCGGCAACCTCGTTCTTCCCATCTAAGAATTTGGGCTGTTACGGGGATGGCGGGGCCATTTTTACCAATGACGACGACCTTGCGCATACGCTAAGGGGAATCGTGAACCACGGCATGTATGAGCGTTACCACCACGATGTGGTAGGGGTCAATTCCAGATTGGATTCCATTCAGGCTGCGGTGCTCAGGGCAAAGTTGCCGAAACTGGATGCCTATAATAATAAAAGACGTGATGCCGCAAGGAGCTATTCCAAAGCTTTTCAGGGGCAAGAAAATATTAGGGTCCCAAAAACGGTAAACGGCTGTGAGGGCATCTGCGATACCTGTGACTGCCATGTCTTCCATCAATATACCCTGCGGATCATGAACGGGCAAAGGGACACTCTGGTACAACATTTAGGTTTAAAGGGGATTCCATGTGGGGTCTATTACCCCATTCCGTTGCACCGTCAAAAGGCGTATTTGGATGAGCGGTACAAGGAGTCCGATTTTCCGGTGACCAACCAATTGGTGAAGGAAGTCATTTCCCTACCCATGCATACCGAGCTCGATGAGGAGCAGATCGATTATATTGCACAGACAATTATTAAGTTCATAAACGATTAAATAAAATGAAGATACTCGTTACGGGTGGACTGGGGTTTATAGGTTCGCATACAGTGGTAGAATTGCAAAATAAAGGTTTTGAGGTCGTCATCATTGACGACCTTTCCAATTCGTCCCAAGAGGTATTGGGGCGCATAACCTCCATTACCGGAAAAGAACCCGTTTTTGAGAAAATGGATCTTAGGGAAAAAGGAAAAGTGACCGATTTTTTTAAAAGACACCAGGATGTCCAGGGGGTGATCCATTTCGCAGCCTCAAAAGCGGTGGGTGAAAGTGTGGACAAGCCTTTGCTCTATTACGAGAACAATATCAACACCTTGGTCTATATCCTGCAAGAGCTGACCCAAAAGGAAAAGGTGGGATTTATTTTTAGCTCTTCCTGCACGGTTTATGGCCAAGCAGATACCATGCCCATTACAGAAGACGCGCCGGTAAAACCAGCTGAATCCCCTTATGGGAATACCAAACAAATAGGAGAGGAGATTATCAGAGATACCTGTAAGGTGACCCCTGGTCTCAATGCCATTTCGTTGCGGTATTTTAATCCTATGGGTGCCCATCCTTCTGCTGCCATTGGGGAATTGCCTATTGGAGTGCCACAAAATTTGGTGCCTTTTATCACCCAGACCGGGGTAGGATTGCGAGAGCAACTATCGGTTTTTGGGGATGATTACCCAACCTCTGATGGTACCTGTATAAGGGATTATATCCATGTGGTGGATCTTGCCAAGGCGCACGTAGTGGCATTGGAAAGGCTTCTAGAAGGAAAAAACAAGGAGAACTATGAGGTCTTTAATGTAGGGACAGGAACAGGAAGTACCGTTTTGGAGGTCATCAAAAGTTTTGAAAAAGTATCCGGGAAAAAGTTGAACTACAAAATTGTGGACCGCAGAGCCGGTGACATTACCACGGCCTATGCGGATACCACCAAAGCCAATAACATACTTGGATGGAAAGCAGAATCTACATTGGATGAAGCCATGAAATCTGCCTGGGATTGGGAATTGAAAGTTAGAAATAAATAGCATTATATTATGAAAAAGATACTCCTATCCGTTTTGGCAGTATTGCCTTTTTTAGTCGCCGCCCAGGACACCTATTTGCACTGTGGTAAAGTAGTGGATGTGAAATCGGGCAAGGTCTTGACCGAAAAAACCATCATAGTTTCCGGAGATAAGATCAAGGAAATTAAAAACGGCTATGTGTCGGGAGGGGAAAAGGATAAGAGTATCGACCTAAAAAATAAAACGGTCCTTCCTGGATTGATCGATATGCATGTGCATATAGAAAGCGAATCCAACCCCAAGACCTATATCAATAGATATGTTCAAAACGAGGCCGATATCGCCTTTGAATCCGCCGTATATGCCAAGAATACCTTAATGGCAGGTTTTACTACCGTTAGGGATTTAGGGGGCAGTGGGGTAAACATATCTCTTCGAAATGCTATCAATAAGGGCTTGGTAGATGGACCACGAATATTCACGGCCGGGAAATCTATTGCCACCACAGGGGGGCATGCAGATCCTACCAACGGCATGAAAAGTGACCTTATGGGAGATCCAGGACCAAAAGAAGGGGTTGTAAATTCTCCTGAAGATGGTAAAAAAGCCGTAAGACAGCGCTATAAGGATGGTGCCGACGTTATTAAGATTACCGCAACGGGTGGCGTACTAAGTGTGGCCAAAAGCGGGAGTAACCCACAGTTTACCGTAGAAGAGATAAAGGCCATTACCGAAACCGCCAAAGATTATGGGATGCTTACCGCAGCTCATGCCCATGGAGACGAGGGGATGCAGAGAGCCATCTTGGGAGGCGTAAAAACCATTGAACACGGGACCTTAATGAGTGATGCCACCATGGACATGATGGTAAAATACAACAGCTACCTGGTACCTACCATCATAGCCGGGAAACAGGTAGTGGAAAAAGCGGCAATCCCAGGTTATTTTCCAGAAGTGGTGGCCCAAAAGGCAAGAGAAGTGGGGCCCTTGGTGGCGGACATGTTCAAAAGGGCCTATAAAAAAGGAGTGCCGATCGCATTTGGTACAGATGCGGGGGTGTTTACCCATGGCCTTAATGCCAGGGAGTTTGGGTATATGGTAGAAGGAGGAATGCCGGTTATGGAAGCTTTGGCGTCAGCTACCGTGACCAATGCCGATCTATTGGGGATGGGCGACAGCCTTGGGCAGTTAAAAGCAGGGTATTTGGCAGATATCGTGGCCGTAGAGGAGAATCCCGTGGATAATGTGGCAACCTTGGAAAAAGTGACCTTTGTAATGAAAAATGGCACCGTTTATAAAAACGAGTAAACCAAAACTTGGGATTATCCGTAAATAGCATATGGTAGTAAATTTTCCCAATAGCGCAAAATTGCTGGAGACGGCAGAGGCAGAAAACCTATATGGCAAATTGGTGGCCCAATTGATCAAAGACTTCGGCTTGGCCAACATATTCATAGAGCTCGAGGAGGGCATTGCCCCTGAAGATCTAAAGAAGGTCATCCACGAAAAAATCTACGTGCTCATCATGGAGAGGTTCGCTGAATACCTCAATCTGCTTTATATCATTGACGTGCCCGAAAATACGGTAAAGGCCATCACGGCGGTAGATGTGGTTGAAGTTGCCGATGAGGTCACCTTCCTTATCCTAAAAAGGGAATGGCAAAAAGTCTGGTTCAAGGCGAAATACAATTAAAAATAGACTCTCACAAAAGGCATAAAAGGGTCCGCATAAATACTCTTTTCATCATCGTAAAGTAGGTCGTATCTGATCCCAAAGGTCACGTTGCGGTTGCTGTAGCCTACCCCTATAAATAGGGCTGGAGACCAGTAGTTGTCCTCAATATTGGTGCCATTAAACGCATAATCCCTGTTCACCCGCAACTGTTCCAGTTCTGCCGACAATTGAATGGGCCGTACAGGGTTGAAAAGTGTTAGAAGACTGCCGCCATAGGCCATTAGTTTGGATTCCTGGAACTTGGAATAATTAAAATTGAGCCCCAACCCGAAGGCAATCTGTTCATTGGCCTGGTAAATGGCACTTGGCGAAAGAGCGGCGTTAAAAGAGTCCCTGCCAAAACCGAGACCAATGCCTCCCCCATAGTGCACATTGTTCCAAAAATCCCCTGAATTCCCATAGCCCTGAGCGGTAGCGATAATACTGCTTAGTGTGAAAAAAAACATCAAAACAATTTTCTTAGAGAGGTAATACTGCCTTTTCATAATATTCGTTAATTTTTACAATATTCACCCCTAAGGTAAGCTTGGAAATGTTAATTGTTGTATTTTTGATTAAATTTTGTTCAAAAGACAGAGATAACCGTTCATGGATAAATATTCTTTTTTAAATGCTGCGCATACTTCCTTTTTCGCAGAACTATATGACAAGTATTTAACGAATCCCGATAGCGTTGAGCCAAGTTGGCGTGCGTTTTTCCAAGGTTTTGACTTTGGGCAGGAGAGTGCATGGGATGAAATGGAGCTACCAGCTTCATCTGCTGGTGCGGCCATGCCCCAGGGGCAGCAAGTGGAAATTCCGCAAACTCTTCAGAAGGAATTTCAAGTCGTAAAACTTATTGATGGGTACCGCAGTAGAGGCCACCTGTTTACAAAAACCAATCCTGTTAGGGAAAGGCGAAAGTATACCCCAACCTTGGACATTGAAAACTTTGGCCTGGAACCAGGGGATATGGACACCGTTTTTACAGCGGGACAAATTCTTGGGATAGGTAACAGCACCTTAAGGGAGATCATAGATCACTTACAGCGTATCTATTGTGATGCCATTGGGGTGGAGTACATGTACATCAGAACCCCTGAGCGTATTGAATGGATTCAAAATAGGTTGAACATAAACGACAACCATCCCAATTACAGTAACGACCGTAAAAAGCATCTTCTAAAAAAATTAAATGAGGCTGTTTCCTTTGAAAGTTTCCTACATACCAAATATGTGGGGCAGAAAAGATTTTCTTTGGAAGGGAACGAGTCTTTGATCCCAGCTTTGGACGCCGTTGTGGAAAGGGCGGCCGAAATGGGCGTGGAGCAGTTCGTTATGGGAATGGCCCACAGGGGTAGGTTGAGCGTGCTGACCAATATTTTCGGAAAATCCCCTAAGGATATTTTTGGGGAGTTTGATGGGAAGGATTACGAGCAGGATATTTTTGATGGAGACGTAAAGTACCATTTGGGATGGACCTCCGATAGGATGTCCGACAATGGAAATAAAATAAAAATGAACATAGCGCCCAACCCGTCCCACTTGGAAACGGTAGGTGCGGTTGTGGAAGGAATAACAAGGGCCAAGCAAGATGAGTACTACCCTGACGATTTTTCTAAAGTATTACCGATTATTGTTCATGGTGATGCTGCCATAGCTGGTCAAGGCTTGGTGTACGAAGTGGTGCAAATGGCAGATTTGGACGGGTACAAAACTAATGGTACCATCCATATTGTAGTGAACAACCAAATAGGATTTACCACCAATTATTTGGATGCAAGGACCTCTACCTATTGTACCGATGTGGCAAAGGTGACGTTGAGTCCGGTATTGCACGTCAATGCAGATGATCCAGAGGCAGTGGTACACGCTTCCCTATTTGCCCTGGAATATAGG
>JBFIGS010000069.1:0-11324 GCA_041602195.1 Sediminicola sp.
GATTTTTTTCATGATGAAGTCAATTTTCGGATTCTTGAAATAAGGGATGGAATATTTTCCTTTTTAAGGTTTTCTATCAATTCTTGCAATTCCTCATCCCTTTCGTGATACTGTTCATTGATATCATAAAGTGCCTAAAGCGCATTCACCCTGACAATCTTACTTTCCGAGCTATCGGTAACCCATTTGGTCAGGACATCCGATACTTCTTGTCTGTGGACAGGGGTAAGCTGCAATCTCCCCACCATTTGAGCCAGGTGCCACTTAAATTCCTTGTGTTTTGCTGTCTTTAAAAAATGAAGGATATCCCTTTGGTGCGGCCATAAATAATTGGGATGTACCCTAGAGATCTTTTCCAAAACATCGGCCGAACGCATAATCAATAAGCGATTCTTGGAATGCAAAAAGTGAAACAAGGCATCAAAATCATTTTGGGTCTTAATATGCGACTCCAATTCCTTTGCCTTGGCATTTGATCTAAGATCTCCTCCCTTCAGGTATTTGATAAGGTCTAAGGTCATGACCCGAACATTCCCCCATCCACAACGTGAATGCTACCAGTGATGTAGGAACTTTCATCCGAGGCCAAGAACAAGGCCAGTTTAGCTATTTCTTGGGAGTCGGCATAGCGCTTTAACGGAATAGTATTCTCAAAGCCTTTGATCACATCCTCTGGATTCTCCGGAGATATCTCCTTTTCAATACGTCGCATCATATTATTGTCCACCGGTCCTGGGTGAATGCTGTTGACCCTAATCTTTCTTTCTGCACTTTCCAGGGCAGCTACACGCATAATCCCTATTACCCCATGTTTACTGGCAACGTAGGCCCCCAAACCTTGAAATCCCTTTAATCCGGCCACGGACGAAGTGATCATCACACTTCCCCCCTCCTCCATTTTGGGCAGAACGTGCTGACAGCCCAACCACACCCCTTTAAGATTTACGGCGATTACCTTATCGAATATGTTTTCAGGATAGTCTACCAAAGGCTTGGAACAGCCTTCAATACCGGCATTATTATAGAAAATATCAATTTTCCCAAACACCTTCAAAGTTTCCTTGACATAGGATTCTGTATCCTTTGCTTTGGAAACATCTGCAATACAAAAAGCTAAATTTGGAGTATTTAAGTCTTTTACCGCCCTGTCCATTCCTTTTTGATCCACATCAACCATCATTACTTTGGCACCTTCGGCCAAGAATAATTTTACAGTTGCGAGCCCTATGCCATTTGCTCCCCCGGTAATGATGGCCACTTTGTCTTTTAATCTGTCCATAATAGAACTTTTTTAGTAAGACCAAGGTATGCCTCTTATCACGTTCATGTAATGACAAATGTCACTGGAATCAAAAAAAGCAGCTTAAGAATATTTCTTTAGGAAGAAGGCAATACAGAATAGCAGTGCATAAAACGAAATAGCTATCAATGTGGTCATAGTAATGTTTTTTTTTAAAATATAATATGAGAAGAAATCATTGTTTTTAAATCCTTGGGAAGTCCATCCCGTATATCGTTCATCTCACCTGTAGAAACATATTTCCTGAGGTAAGTAAAGGTGGTATCCACATATTGCTGGGCCACTTCATCACTGTATTCAAAATCATTTACTGCAGCTGGACCATCATGGGTCCTCACTAGATCCAAAAATTCTGCCATTTTCTTAATTTTTGGTTTCTTCTGCTTGATATTCCAACCATTCACATAAACTGCTTTTAAAAACATGGGCAATTGCGCTATAAACTGTAATGATTCCTCCGTAGGAATAATATCGCGTAGCGCATGTAACGTTGAGGTTAGAATTCTTCCCGCCTTATCCCGGTCATTACCTAGACCTAATTGTTTGGAATAATCTTTTAAAAAAGTATTTCCTTCCGTTGCGTATTGATTAAAATTGAGTGCCATGACCATATTTTTATTAGGTGGACAGTAAAGGTGGCAAATAGTTCCCGAGTACAAAATGACCTCAATCATTTTGCACAATTATCTGTAATTATCCAAAATAGGGGAATTCAATCAGCAATAAGCCCCTAAGGCAACCTAATGGGACAGAAGATAAGATTATAAGGTTATGGACCAAGTCTTCCTCCATGAACGCTACGATAAAGTCGTTGTGACGTTAAAATTTGGAAAACAATGGAATTATTCTTTAGGCACCTCTTTGTAGATATCGGTGGCCTCTATATAATTTTCTATGATCTGTGGGTTCATCGAAGGCTCATAAGCAGAAGGTTCTATTTGTGTAAAGAAAAGGTCTGTAGAACCCCTTCTTTCCGGTAGATCCAGTGCGGCTTGTACGTAGGTGCTCCAATCGAACAATTGGTAACCAAGGCCATGGTCAATACAAATTAGATCCTTATTGAACTTTACCTCTTCGGCGTAGTTTGTATTGAGCATCTTAAAAATATTACCCAATAACTGGGAGGTATTTTTAGCCGCATAGGTAGTAATATGCCCCAATTCTCTGCCCATCACACCAATTTGAGCATTATAGGGCAGGTTTAAAAATAATATAGGCTTGTTATTGGATTCTGCATCGGTACTAATGGTCACCACGTAGCTTCTGTTCTCCTTCTTCTTGAACATACTAAAAAAGGTAGGCTTGGAAGAAAAAGGGGTTTTGCTCTTGCGAAAGCGAAATTGGACTTTAACATCCTTTAATTCTGGGTAATACGATAGGGCCGTAGCCACCTGCTCCGTAATTTCAGTGGGGATATCCTTATTAACCAGGTATGTGGCATACATGGTGGAATCCATGGTGTTTTCTTTAAACTCTTTTGTAGGGACTTGCGCCAATACCAAGGTGGTGAATGACAAGACCAAAAGGGTTGACACCCATTTCCTCCAAGATTTATGTATTCCTAAATTCATTTCACTCTGTTTTTTAAAGGCCAGTATTTAAAAGATGGTACTTATTAGAATTAGAGTAGTTTCTTTTTCCAAACAAACACCTAATCAGTAATCTTCCTTTACGACTTTGCTCGCCAAATCAAAATACCAGAACCATTTTTTATATGGCTGTACAACAGTATCACAAGAAGGCTGCATTTAAAACATAACGTTCCAAAGCAAGGATTGGTATACCATATAGGGTTTATTTTCTCCGAAAGACCAAGTATTGCAGCCCCTCAATCTCTTACAAGTGTGATGATTAAAAAATTTGAATGAACAAAATAGTTGAATGACCAAGTGAAAGTCCATGTGGGTTATTTTTAAGATTATGGACCCTAAAATATAAGAATACGAAAACTGAACGGGCTGTTTTGCCCATACCATGATACAGGCAGGTATGGGTATATACCGACCCAAAAATGTTATTATCTTAGAACTTATCCTTGGAAGAAGTAGGATACGCTTAGGAGATCATCGTTTCGTAACCAAGTTCGTTCTTGGATTCCTTTCCTTTAGCCCAACAATCGATATTATAAAAAGTGATGTCCGCAATATTCGCCAGCGCCTCTTTGGTGACAAAGGCCTGGTGAGGGGTGAGCAACACATTGGGCATGGAAAGTAGTTGTTTCAAAAGATCGTCCTTAATATCACCGGATGTGGAATGATCCTTGAAGAATACGCCTATTTCCTTTTCATACACATCTGTGGCATACCCGGCAATCTTCTTTTTCTCCAAGGCCTTGATCAAAGCTGTGGTATTTACTACCGCACCACGGGCCGTGTTTATTAAAAGGGCACTTTTTTTCATGGCTTTAAACTGACCCTCATCTATAAAATAATGGGTGTCATGGGTCAATGGTACATGTAAACTGACAATGTCAGATTTTTTCAACAGTTCCTCCATTTCCACATATTGGATGCCATAATCCTTTATCAAGGTGGCATCTTGAACAAGATCGTTGGCCAAAATAGTACATCCAAAACCGTGCATAATTTTAACCATCACCGCACCAATTTTGCCCACTCCGACAATACCTACAGTTTTCTTGTTCAGATCGAAACCAAGAAGATCATCCTGTAAAAAGTTATATTGGTGTACTTGTGAATTGGCCAAAACAATTTTTCTATTGAGTGCCAACAATAATGCCACGGCATGTTCTGCGATGGAATAGGGCGAATAATCAGGGGCATTGGCTACCTTAAACCCAAATCGTTTGGCACATTTAATATGGATGTTGTTGTAACCAGCAGAACGCAGGCTGATATATTTGACCCCAAAGTCCCTTAATTTTTCCAAAACGGTCAAGGAGGCATCGTCCCCAGAAAATATAGAAATGGCATCGAAACCTACCGCTTGGTGCGCCGTTTCTGAGTCGAGGGCCCTATGGGTAAACACCACATGATGGTTGTTTTTATTGGCTCTTTCTAAATAAGGCACTTCAAATTTCTTAGCACTATAAACCAGTAATTTCATTTTTTGCTTCTTTTCTAAATATGATATCTTGTTCTTTCAAGGCCAATACAATTAGTTTTATATAATCGTCAATCGCTTTATTGATGTCCTGGGGATCTGTAATATCTATGGTGCCCCTCCATATCAATTGGCGTTCCTTGCCTACACAAAGGCAGTACAGGGAAGTCTCTGCATGGTAAACCATAAACTCGTCATAGTAATCATCCCTGTAATAAATATCCTGGTGTTCCAAATAATCGTCCCGGAACCTCCCATAAATACCGTCTACCTCGGAAATTTTTTTCATAAAGGTCTTTTTGCTTTCGTAACCGGTGACCTTGGTAAACAAAATGGCATCAAAATCTCGCTCTACCAACAAATCCTCAACCGCATCTATTTCTTGTTCCGACTTTTCTGAGGAGGTAAATTCCACATCAAAGAGGTCCAAGCTGCGCATGGCCTCTATATCCCTTTTTGTAAATTCCTTGGTCATCCTGGTCTCAAAATTCTCTCTAGCCTTCTTATTCTGGGTCATTCCCACAACGAGTACCTTGTCGGCATCAAAAATCACTATGTCCGGACTCTTCCAATTTTCCACCAATTGGATGGAGGAACAACCAGAAAGCACTAAGACCATTAAAATGGCTAACTTTTTCATCTTTATTTTTTTATATGATAATTGAGGTAACAGCGATGGCTACTTCCTTTTCTCAAGGTTTTCTCTTTTTCAGAATTCCCCCGGCGTAATTGAAAATTTCTGATTTAAGCAATTGAAAATTCTCCAAAAATCCTACTACCTCTGCCTTTATGGCTTCATGTTTTTGATAATACCCAAGATCACAAGCGTAATCGGTACATTCCAACATGCCCCCCAAATCTTTTTGGTGCTTGTCTATGGAATCTAACACTATATCTTTACGTTCCTTATTTTTCTTAATCTGAGCATGATACTTTTGTAATCGTTCAAATAGGTTTGGGGTATTGGGTTCAAAAACATATGAATTCAACAAATTATCGATAAAGGTCACCTCATCGCTTACCAGATACAGGGAAGACTTCCAATTATGGGATTCTGCGTACAGTAGCTCTACCTTTTTTTCTTGTTCAGGTTTTATTTTACTTTTTTCCATGGTGCAATTAATATCTGGGGACAAGATATTGCCAACACGCCATTATAAAAATGACAAAAGTCATAACGAAAAACTTAGATCACAATTTCCACCACTTCATACAGTTTGGGTATATGCACATTCCAACGGTAACTGTCCCTTATTTTACTCCTAAAAGCATCTAGGGCCGTAGGTTCCCCATGTATCAGGAAGACCTTTTCAGGTATGTTTTTTATCTCCTTCAGCCAATCTAACAGTTCCTGTTGATCGGCATGGGCAGAGAGACTTTCCAAATGGGCAACTTTGGCTTTTACGGGATGGTACTTTCCAAAAAATTTAAGCTCATGGGCCCCTTCCAACAACTGCCTGCCCCTTGTGCCCTCGGCCATATAACCCACCAGAAGGACAGTTGTGGCCGGCTCGTCTATCAATTGATTTAAATAGGTCAGAACACGTCCTCCTGTGATCATCCCACTACCTGCAATTACAATTTTTGGTCTAGGATCATCAATTGTTTTCCAGGTATCCCTATAGGAGGTGATGATGTTTACGTGATTGCACATGGCCCGATAATCACTCATGGATAGTTTATGCCACTGTGTGTAATTCTCAAAAACGGAGAGTACATTATTGCCCATAGGGCTGTCCACAAAAATGGGGATGTTGGGAATGCGATTTTTCTTGTATAGGTTCCAGAATAGATAGATCAAAGATTGTAATCGTTCCACGGCAAAGGAAGGGATAATAAGTTGCCCCTTTTCGCGAACAGTTCGTTCTACAAGGCCTATGACGATCTCCTCTACATTCTCCTGAGGGTGCAATCTATTGCCATAGGTACTCTCCAAGAAAAGGAAGTCGGCCCACTGAGGCCTATCTGGTGCATCCATGAGAGCATCTACTTTTCTACCTATATCTCCGGAGAAAACAAATAGTTTCCCCAAAATTTCCAATTCTATAAAGGTGGCCCCAATGATATGGCCGTTGAACCTAAACCTATATTTTATAGTATCGGATAGGGATACCCATTGATCTTTTTCTTCAGCCTGGAACAGATCAATGGCCCTTTCGGCCTCTTCCAAAGTATAGAACGGCAACGCAGGATCGTGGGAACTGTATCCCATTTTATTGGCCTGTTCTGCCTCTTCCTCGTGGATTTTGGCACTGTCCCTCAAAATAATTGCAGTAATGGATAGGGTGGGTGCCGTACCAATTATTTGACCTTTAAATCCTTCTTTGACCAATCTCGGCAGGTATCCCGTATGATCCAAATGTCCGTGAGTAAGCAAAACTACCCCTATTTTGTCTGCCTGTATTGGCAAAGGCTGCCAGTTCTGAGATCGTAGCTCCTTGAGCCCCTGGAACATCCCGCAGTCTATCATGATATTCATCTCAGGGGTCTCCAAATAGTACTTGGAGCCCGTTACCGTACCAGCGGCACCCAGAAAATGTATTTTTATATTGGCCATATGCCCTTCTTAACAATTGCACAACAGTTCTATCTCTTTCATGATTCTTTTCTTTCGCGAATCAGAAATACCCAGATGGTCCAGAAAAAATTTATCATGAAGCAACTGTCGGCAAAGGACCACATCCCTGCTCAACAAAAATTGTTTTTCACGTGCGCTCAATAATGTAGATACGGTGATGGGATACAGTCCCAATCTGTCTATGCGGTCTTTTAGTCCATTGTCCTTGGGGTAATCCCAGCTCAACAAATACAACCCGGCACATTTCCCATAGAGCATGGCATCTTCGGTAAAGCGGGTATTGGTGGCGACCCACCCTACATCAAAATGCAGGTCCAAATTCTCTTTGGCGTCCCAATGTTTTTTCACATCCAGATATCTGGAATGAATGTACAAGGGAGCCTTAACATTGCAATTTCTCCCTTCCTCACTGTGGAATTTACATTCAATAATAGTGACTTCCCCATTCTTTTGGGCAAAAACATCTATTTCATGTTTTACACAAAATCCGGGCATCACCTTACCTACTTGAGTTGTATATCCCGAGTATTCCAGAATGGCACTTATAAACTTTTCGAAAGGATACCCCGTTGGACCAAATTCATAAATGGCCTTCTTCAACTTGTATTTGGAAGCAGAGATGGACTGCTTCTTTTTTAATATGGCAAAAGCCCTATTGTAAATTTCTTTGGTGCTTATCCCCTGATAAAGCTCGTCCCCTACGCGATCTACAATATGATTGACCAAATCATCATCTGCCCCACTGCGCTTTAAGGAATTCCGCAATTTGGACATTGAAAACTTCACCCTTTCCCCAGAAGATTTTACTATTTCCATACGTTATGGCTTTTAACCGTTATGTTTTATCCTTACATCTACCTCAGGAATTTTTAATAATTGCAAAGTGGTAGAGGCCAGGACAACTCTTCCATCTGTTCGCAATGTCTCTTTTTGAATAGCGTCAAAAAGTTTATGCCTGGTACCCCTTCTTAACTTATAATCTGTAATATACCTCACGTTCACCTCTATCCAATTATCGGTCAACTTTATGGCGATCGTAGGTTCCAGGGTGGCATTCTCAATATAATACCGCTCTACCATCTCCCCCCATTTGGCCTTGCTACCCTCCACATAATTGGAGAGAAGCTCCAAAGAGCTGTCCATAACAATTTTCTTGGCCAATTCCACGTCTGATTCATAAGTGATCAGAATATTGAGTTCGTCCCATACAAAAGGAAAATCCATGGAGTAATTTTTTATGGGCCCCTTAAAAACAAAGGCGTTACTGATCTTGACGATCCTCCCGGAATAATTATCACTACTTACCCACTCCCCCATTTCCATAATGGTGGTATAAATGCTATCAATATCTATTACATCACCCTTGATACCGTTTATTTCTATTCGGTCCCCAGGGGTATAGACCCTCACCGCAAAAATGTAAAAGGAGCCTGCAATGCTTAGTATCAATTCTTGTAAAGTGAAAGCGATGCCCGCCGTGAAGAGGCCTATAATAAGGGAGTAGTCTTTAATGTTGCCCGCGGTAAAAAACACCAAAAAAAGGATGGCAATCATCACGTAACCAAACACCTCTATTCCCTTTTGTGTCTTGTATCTAAAGCTTACATTGTCTATCCTATTTCGGGCAATCTTTCTCAATAACCGAATCCCTACTATAATGAACAACACCCAAAACAGCAATCGCAATATGCTAACTAAAAAAGGTTGTTGTTCCAGAAAATCGTAAAGCTGTTGCATCATTTGCAGATTATATTATAATAAGGCACAGCCTAGGTTAGCCCTTGTAAAAATTCTTTATCAAGGCTTTAATTTGATTGTCGGTCATACTGTCCTTTTTGGAAATCACTTTAATTTTAGAAGCTAGGGCAGGGTATTTATCTATGAGTTGTTTCCCAAACATTTCTCTGGTTATGGCCGGACCAAAAACGGCGATGGCCTCTGCATCCCCAATGATATCGACCAAATTTTTAAAATAGCTTTTCAATTGTTGTTTTTCTCGCTCCATATAGGAACTTTCCCTAACCGTATCTTGGGTTCCTCCCCATTTATAGGGTGCCCTGCCACCCCCTGAAGGATGAAAAAACTCCACCTCCGATTTTAGGGTTAAAAATTCTTCCTTACCGTTGGACAACTTTAAAATTTTAGCTTGTTTTTTATCTAACCATATCCCTACTCTTTCCATGTTTTCTTATTTTGAATAGTCATTAAGCACTAAAATTGGAATTTTGGCATGATAGCCAATTTCCTTTACCAGAGGTTTGGTAAACATGATGCCAAAAAAACTATGTTGTTTATTCAAAAATGCAACCATATCGCTACCTCTACTTTCTATAAAAAAGCCTATTCCTTTATGGACCTTTGTATCCGGTAGGGTATGTGTACTGAACTCGACATCTGACAAAATAGATTCCAATAGCTCTTTGTTCGCCTCCTGCGTTTTAGATAATTTAGGTTCCTCTATTATATGAAGTACACGAATAGGGGTCTTGTGCATCTTCGAGATATCCAGCACATATTTGAGCTCCCTTCTTTTAAAATTTGTCTTGTAATCCGTAGGAAATACAATTTCAACTGGGGGTGAAAATCTAAAATTCTCGGGGACTGACAGTACCGGGCAATCTGTCACTGCTTCCATTGTCGCAACCGTATTGGTTCCAAAAATAACGCCCTTGGCCCCTGTAGATCCTTTGGTACCCATCACCACTATATCTATATCCTTTTTTGCAATCGTATCATTGATTGCATCAATAAGTGAATTGTAACAAGAGATGGTATGATAGGTGTGTTTGGGGTTGGTATTGTGCAGTTCCAATATATCCAACAACTTCCGGAAGTTCTCCTCGGAAGCCTGTTTAGCGGCATCATAGGCCTTATTGCCAGGCTCTGGAACCATCATATTATCTATAGAATAACCATCCACTTGAAATACATTCATCATGTAAAACTCACATTGCTGATCCTTGTACATATCCAAGGCATACCTTATGGCATTTAGTGCATTTTTAGAGAAATCCGTTGGTAATAAAACTCTTTGATCCATAACGTTGGCTACTATTTTAGGTATATCTTAAAAGTAGAAGCAATACGAAAAATAATCTATGACAAATATCAGTCTTACTAAAAAAGAGGAATACATGGGGATGATAAAGGTCAGTTATCCTTTTTTTGTATTTTACTATCTTACTAAAAAGACAGACAACTAATGAAGAGTAGTTTTAACGACATTATCAACTCAGAAACTCCTGTTTTGGTTGATTTTTTTGCCGATTGGTGCGGACCATGTAAGACGTTGGCGCCCATCTTAAAGCAAGTGAAGGATGAATTGGGAGATACCATTAAGGTCATTAAAATAGATGTGGACAAGAACCAGGCTTTGGCAGGAAAATTTCAGGTCCGTGGGGTGCCAACCATGATACTGTTCAAGAATGGGAAACAGCTATGGCGACAATCCGGGGTACTACAAAAAAATGAATTGGTGGCCACTATCAAGTCACACAGCAACTAGTTATTCCATGAGGTACCTTTAGAAATTTAATTGGTGTTACCACTAATCGTGTATTACCAAAAAAGGGATTTTAGTGTGGAAACTTATTTTTTCCACCTTGGAACTAAACACAATTTGCTGTAGAAAATTTAAATTTTTGGCAACCATTATCAGCAGGTCTGTATTTCTACTTTCTACAAAACATTGTACGGCAGCCGTAACATTTTTATTGGTTATGGAATGAAAACTGTTCTTCTTTTCAAAGGTCTCGTTGAGATAATCTTCCAGGTATTCCTTGTTCTTAATCTGGGATTCTGTTAACAACTGCCCTGATTTAGAAGCATGCATTACCCTCAAATAGGACTTATTTATTTCCAGAAGATCAGAAATGGCAGAAAGTATCTTGGCCGAATAAAAAATATTATAATCAGTGGGAAATGCAATTTCTTCCAGCTTCCCAAACGAGGCCATTACAGGAACCGCCAAGGTATTGCACTTCACCTTGGTAATGACATCTCCTGTATTGCTCCCTATAACCTCCCCTAAAGCTCCAGAAGTTCCTTTGGTTCCCATTACAATCAGATCAATTTTGCGCTCCTCTACATTTCTTCTGATACACTCTATAAAAAAACCCTGATCGTATAATGGATAGAAATGATGCTCTTTGGTTTTCGCCATGCTTCCCACCTTTTTGAGAAAAACATGAAGTTTCTTTTTAGCGGTGGCTATAACATCTTCTACCAATACTTCTGGAGAGGCGGCATAACTCAATCCCTGAAAAGCATACCCGCTCAAATCATTTACATGGAGTAAATAAAAGTTACAAGGGCTTTTTTTCAGTAATTCCAACGCATAGGAAACCGCATTTAGGGAATCTTCCGAGAAATCTGTGGGAACTA
>JBFIGS010000070.1:0-11006 GCA_041602195.1 Sediminicola sp.
CATTACAACTTACTTACAATAGTTAAAAAGTGCCTTCGGGGCACTTTTTTTATGTCATTTGTCCATCTATTTAAAACGAAAAATTATTATATTCGTTAAAAATAGCTTTCCATGAGTACAAAAGAAAAACTCTCGGAACAACTGCTTCTCGAGGAAGACACGGTCAAACAAAATGAAATTATTCTTTTTAACGATGACGTCAATACCTTTGATTATGTCATCGAAACATTGGTTCATGTTTGTGATCATACTTCCGAACAGGCCGAACAATGCTCTCTAATTGTCCATTATAATGGAAAATGTACCGTTAAGACAGGGGAGTACAGTGATCTTAAGCCTCGTTGTAGTAAATTGTTGTTGGCTGGGCTTAATGCAGAGATTGTTTAGAGTGGTATTGATACATTCATTGTAAAATAAGGCTTTGCTTATAAGGAGTCTTTTGCTCTAAAACCAACATCATTTAAAACCAAAAAAATTTGAAAGTCCCCTGTTTTCTTCTAATTCTATTTTTGCTTTCATCTTTATTATATTCACAAGAATTACCTCCTATTCAGAATTATTCCCCAGATGACTACCAAGGGGATAATCAGAATTGGATGATTTCCCAGGGCTCCAATGATTATATGTATATCGCCAATAACGCGGGACTTGTTGAGTACAACGGGGAAAGGTGGAACCTCTATGGTTCTCCAAACGGTACCGTTATCAGGTCGGTAAAGGTCATAGATGATTATGTCTTTACCGGATGTTATATGGAGTTTGGCTATTGGAGGAAGGATGTCCACGGAAAGTTGGTCTATACCTCCTTGATCGAAAAATTGGACGTGCCCCTTATAGAAGACGAGCAATTTTGGAACATCCTAAATTTTGATGATTGGGTTCTTTTTCAATCCTTGGATCGAATTTACATCTACAATAAGAAGAATGAATCCTTCGAAATAATCAATGCAAAAACCACGAGGGCCAAGATATTCAAGATTGGCAATAGTGTGTATTATCAATTAATCAACCAGGGCATCTATAAGATCGAAAATGGGTCCGGGGTACTGATATCCGATGGGGAAGTTGCCAGGAACAATGTTATTGTGGGCGCCTTTGCCGTAAGGAAATCGGTGCATTTTCTCACAGAACAAGGGGAGTTCTATAAATTTGAAAACAAGGAGTTTACCAAATGGAAGATACCTGCAGATAGCGCTCTTCAGTCCAAAACCGTATACAGTAGCCTGCAGCTAAGGGATGGAAGTTTCATCCTGGGGACCATCTCCCATGGGATGTACCATATAGCCCCTAATGGTGAACTTCTCAGGGTCATCGATAAAGAAACCGGACTTCATAACAATACGGTGCTATCTATCTTTGAGGATGTTGATTCCAATGTCTGGTTGGGACTTGATAATGGAATCAGCATGATCAATTTAAATTCCCCATTCCGGGAATATATAGATTTTAAAGGTAGGTTAGGGGATGTATATACAGCAAAGGTGTTTAGGGACAATATGTATATAGGCACCAACCAAGGATTGTTCTATAGGCCGTTGAACTCAAAGGGCGATTTTGAGTTGATCCAAAATACCAACGGACAGGTTTGGACCCTTAACTTAATTGGGGACACCCTGTTCTGTGGTCATACCGATGGTACATTCTTGATCAATGGGGGAAAGGCATTGAAGATTTCCGATTATCCTGGCACATGGGATATCAAAAGGATAGAAGGTCACCAAAACCTTTTGTTGCAAGGGAATTACTCTGGCCTTAGTATCCTTGAAAAGAAAGGTGGACAATGGCAGTTCAGAAACAAAATTGAAGGGTTCGATATCTCATCCCGTTTTTTTGAATTCCTCCATGGCAGGACCGTTATGGTCAACCATGAGGTAAAGGGAATCTACATCTTGGAACTGGATCCGCTTTTTAAAGAGGCAGAGATAAAGGAAAGTCAGCAAGCGTACGGGTTTGGGACCAGTTTGGTGACTTACGGTGAAAGAGTGCTGTATGCCTCCAATTCAGCAAAAGGAGTATACGCCTTCCATAGTGATAAAAAGGAATTCAAGAGGGATTCCCTTTTCTCGAACATCTTTTTTTCTGAAGATGACCCAGTTACGGGTACCCTTATTTCTGATCCCAACACCGCTTCCCTTTGGGGATTCACCAATAGAAACGTTATTCGTGTGACCCCCGGTAAGTTCAACAACATGCCCCGTGTCACTAAAATTCCCATTTCCAACTCTTTTAGACGTAACCAAGGGGTTATAGGATTTGAATGTCTGGAATATTTAAATGATGGCAGCCACCTCATAGGGGCTTCCAACGGTTTTGCAGTTCTTAATCTGGATCGTTTTAATGCTAAAAAATACGACGTTCGTATATCAGGAGTATTTAATAAACCTTTGGATGCCACGCAAGAAAAGGAAGTGCCCCTTTTGCCACAGGAGGCATTTGACTTTAAACAAAATAATTTTTCCTTTTCCTATAACGTACCCGTTTACGATAAATATACTGAGGTATACTATCAGTACAAATTATCTGGTAGGTTTGATAATTGGAGCTCCTGGTCAAAGGCACCGGAAGTATCCTTCAATAATCTGCCACATGGCTCCTACGAATTTTCCGTAAGGGCGTTAATTGGGAACGAGTTGTCCAATAATGTGGCCAGCTATCCCTTTACGATTTCTACCCCCTGGTATTTATCTGTTGTTGCCATCATGGGATACGTAATGGCGGCATTCATTAGTTCCATTTTCGTGCATAAACGATACAAATCCTATTACAGAAAACAACGGGAGGCATTAATAAGGGAAAATGAGAAAAAGAATAAGCAGAAGAAATTAAAGGCCGAACGTAAAATTGTTCAGATCAAGAATGAGAAATTAAAACTCAAAATAGAAAGCAAGAACAGGGAACTTGCCGTCTCTACCATGAGTTTGATCAAAAAGAACGAATTCCTTAACACCATTAAGGAGCAATTAAAAGATGTAGAGCATTCCGCTAAAATTAAATCCGTGATCAAGACCATTGATCGAAACATCACCAATGAGGACGATTGGAAGTTCTTTGAAGATGCCTTCAACAATGCGGATAAAGATTTTCTAAAAAAAGTTAAGAATGTTCATCCAGAACTCACATCAAACGATCTAAGGTTGTGCGCCTATTTGAGACTTAACCTTTCTTCCAAAGAAATAGCACCTTTGCTAAACATTTCGGTGCGCAGTGTTGAGGTAAAAAGATACAGATTGAGAAAGAAAATGGACTTATCCCATGAAAACAGCCTTACGGATTACATCTTAAACCTATAAAGGCACACAACACTTTACTTTTTTACCACAACAAGACCACAACATTCGCTTATTTCATAATTATTTGTTAAAGAAATCGTTAAGGTTGCTTTGTTTTAAACCCTCAATAAAATAGGGGCTCAATTGGTTATTTGATATTTAAAAGGGTGTATTTTTCTGTATTGTATATTTTTTGTAGTGGTAGATTATTAGATTGTCATTATGCAATAGGATAATTTGTGATTTCAAAATACACTACAAATGAAATACACTTTATTAATGCTTACCATGTTTATTTCCATAGCCAATTCCTTCGGCCAGGAATTTACAATTAGTGGTACAGTCAAGGATGCCTCTATCAATGATGTCCTTCCAGGTGTTAACGTACTGGTAAAGAATCAAAGTAGGGGAACTACAACGGATTTTGATGGTAATTTCACCCTTAATAATATCAAGGTAGGGGACATATTGTCGTTTTCTTACATTGGCTTTGTAACTAAGGAAATTACAGTTCAAAACTCCAATCCTATAGTAGTTTCCATGGTAGAAGATGTCAACACCTTAGATGAGGTTGTGGTTGTAGGGTACGGCACCTCCACTAAAAAGGAGATCACGGGTGCAGTGGCCGTTGTAAGTTCTGAAACCATAGAGGAATTAAACCCCCAACGAATAGAACAGGCGTTGCAAGGACAGGTTGCTGGGGTTCAGATAACATCTGAATCTGGGTCTCCGGGTAGCGCATCCAGTATTCGCATCAGGGGTATCTCCACTAATGGAGATAACAGACCTTTAATTCTTGTTGATGGTAACGTCATAGAGGATTTAAGTGTTATCAATCCTAGTGATATTGAAAGTATGAACATACTAAAGGATGCCACTGCTGGTATCTATGGTGTTCGTGCGGCGAATGGGGTAATATTGATTACCACCAAAACTGGTAGAAAAAATACAGACTTAAAATTCAATTATGATGTTTACGGAGGGTATCAGGAAACCTCAAGGGAAATCCCGGTTTTAAATGCCACGGAATATGCCTTGTTGGCCAATGAAGCATTTGCCGCAAACGGCCAGGCCGTTCCTTTTCCCAGTGTTGCTGGTTTGGGCATGGGAACTAATTGGCAAGATGAGGTTTTTCAGAAGGCACCAATCCTTAACCACAGCTTAACCATGAGTGGTGGTACTGAGAAATCCACCTATTCTGTTGGTTTTTCGCTATTGACCCAAGATGGTATTGTAGGTGGGAATAAAGCTAATTTTAAGAGGTATACAACCAGAGTGAATTTTAATCACGATTTGTTGGAAAACTTAAAGTTGACCACCAACATGATCTATACGGGTACCAATAAAAAAGGTCTAAATGAAGGAGGTTTGGGTTCTGTATTGTTCAATTCCTTGAACAATGCCCCTACATTTGATGTGAGGGATGCCAGTGGGGCATTTACCTTGGCGGAAGGATTAGGGAATGAAGTTATAAATCCCTTGGCTCAAATTGAAAATACATTTAATTCTACCGTAGTAGATAAGTTGAGCGGTAAAATTGGTTTGAATTATAATTTTCTGACAGACTTCACTGTCGAGACCAGCTTGCAGTTCAATTATGCCGAAGTGCAGGGAAGAAACTTCACACCTACAGTATTTTATGGCTCTGGAAAGGTATTTAATAATGATGGTAGAAGTTTTCTAAATGTAAATAAGGATATTTTTAAGGATTATACATTTGATGCTTTCTTAAACTATGACAAAAATATTGGCGACGATCATAGTGTCAAAGCTACCTTAGGTATGTCTGTGTTTGACACAAGAGGTATATTCTCTGGTAGCACACAAGGGTTTTTTGAAAATCCTGTAGCTTTTCCGCAGGCAGATATTGCAGATGCTGTGGATCTTAGAAACGATTTAATATTGAGTGGGCTTAGTGGAAGGTTTAAAGAACGGTTGTTGTCCTATTTTACTAGATTACAATATAATTATAAGGGTAAATACCTGCTATCGGGAATCATTAGAAGGGACGGATCTACAAGATTTGGGCCACGTAATAAATTTGGTTATTTCCCATCAGGTTCTGTAGGTTGGATCGTCTCTGACGAGGAATTTTTAAATGACAATAAGATTATCTCTTTTATGAAATTAAGAGGTAGTTACGGTATTGTAGGTAATGATCGTATTCCAGGTAATGCTTTTAGGGGGATATTGAGTGGTGAAGCTGCTTATGTTCTAGGGAACAACTTGGTTTTTGGAAATGCCGTTGGGGTGTTGCCAAACCCATCCATACAATGGGAAGAGCAGAAGACATTGGATATCGGGGTAGATCTTAAATTGTTCAATGATAATATTGATATTACCGCTGATTACTTCAGGAAAAGAACTGAAGATCTCTTGTTGCAGCCTCCAGTTTCTGGAATCTTGGGAGCAGCTGCTCCAGGTTCGGCCTCTCCCGTAGTGAACGCAGGTTCTGTAGAGAACAAAGGATTCGAATTTGCCATTGGATATAACAGTGATCGTTCCGAAGATTTTTCTTGGGGTATCAATTATAACGTAACGTTTCTGCAAAATGAGGTGCTTTCTGTAAATAATGGAGTAGGATTTATACCTGGCGGAGGCTTCGGTGTCGGTCAAGACCCACCTTCCCGTATGACCAGTGGTAAGCCTATTGGTTACTTCTTTGGACTGGAGACCGATGGAATTTTTCAGAACCAGGCAGAAATAGACGCGCATGCCACCCAAGTGAATGCCGCTCCCGGTGATATCAGATTTGTGGATACCAATGGTGATGGTGTTATAAATTCCGATGACAGAACGGATATTGGAAATCCAATACCGGATGCAACCATGGGACTTAATCTTTCTTTTAATTATAAAAACTGGGATTTTAGTGCTTACGCTTTTGCTACTATAGGCAATGAAATAGTAAGGAACTATGAGCGTGTTCAGCCTTTAGTCAACAAATCTATCTACACTTTAAACAGATGGACAGGTGAGGGCAGTACTAATACGTATCCCCGAGTTACCACAGGAGCTACTTCCAATGCATTATTTTCAGACTTTTTTGTTGAAGATGGCTCATTCGTAAGGTTGCAGAATGTCCAATTGGGCTATACGTTGCCGATTAGAACAGTAGAAAAATTGGGGTTGAACAAGCTTCGTTTTTATGTCTCAGCCAACAACGTATTTACTTTTACAGAATATAAGGGTTATGATCCTAGTGCATCGTCCGGAGCTCCTATTGGAGCAGGTATAGATCCAGGGTTTTACCCTGTTCCAAGAACATACCTTTTAGGTGCAAATCTTAAATTTTAATAGCTATGAATATGAAATATAAAGTATTAAAATCTACAATTATCGCATTCTTGATAGGGGCTGTAGCTATCTCTTGTAGCGATTCTTTTGTCGATGTGGACTCTTTTAACGAGGATTCAGAAAGTTTTTTCAATTCGGAGGAAGATTACCAAAGTGCCTTGATAGGGGCTTATGATCTTTTGCAGTCTACGTACCTAAACGTGATGTTGGGGGAGATAGCCTCTGACAATACCTTGGCGGGGGGCGAAAGTGCTACCGATGTGCCTGGAATACAGGAAGTAGATAATATGACCCATAACCCGGTAAATGCCCAGCTACGTGATATATGGAGTTGGATGTTCGCAGGGGTGAATAGAGCAAATTACATATTGGAATTTAAGGACAAGACCGATTTTTCTGGAAAGGAAGTGGTGATTGCAGAGGCAACCTTCTTAAGGGCCTATTACTATTTTGAATTGGTAAAATGGTTTGGAGATGTGCCGTTGTCAGTCGATAAACGATTGTTGTTCGGGGACCAAGATATTGTGGAACGAACTCCAAAAGCTGAGGTGTACGCCCAAATAGAGCTCGATCTTATTTTTGCTGCTGCCAATTTGCCAGTTGTGCAATCGGAAACAGGAAGGGCAACAAAAGGAGCCGCCCAAGCATTATTGGGAAAGGTCTACCTATACCAAGATAAATTTTCTGAAGCTGCTACAGTTTTGGAAGAGGTTATAAATAGTGGTCCTTATGATCTGGTCACAGATTACAATTCCATTTTCGAACAAGAAGGAGAAAATAATATTGAATCTGTTTTTGAAGTTCAATATACAGATGTTGAAGGTGCCGGTTTTGGATGTCTACAATGTAGTGAAGGAAACGTCGCCGTTGGATTTAATGGTATCCGTAACTATACAGGTCCGGATTTTGATTCTGGCTTTAGTTTCAATGTTCCGACCCAAGAGTCTTATGATGCCTTTGAAGCAGGGGATATTAGACGGGATGTGGCTGTCTTGAATATAGTTGAATGGGCCGATCAAACTGGAGCCACCTATGTAGAGGGCTTTGAACATACCGGTTTTTACAACAGAAAATATATAGCCAGAAAAGGTGATTTGAATACAGGGGATTCAAACTTGACGAATCCGAATAATTATAGGGCCATCCGCTTTGCAGATGTATTATTAATGGCAGCAGAAGCCAATAACAGAAAATCTGGTGCGGATGATATCAAAGCCCAAGCCTATTTAAATAGAGTTCGCGAAAGAGCTCAATTACTGCCAGTGGCTGCCACTGGAGCTACATTGGCGAACGCGATCCAAGATGAGCGTAGAGTAGAGTTGATGGGTGAAGGACATCGCTTTTTCGACTTGGTGAGAACTGGTAACGCAGCTCAAGCAATCCCTGGCTTTAGTGCCGGTAAAAATGAATTATTTCCAATTCCATCCATAGAGATAGAATTGGCAGGAAACCGTTGGACACAAAACCAAGGATATTAATAAAACTTAACTAAGGACAAATGAAACATATAAAGAAATTACTGGTATTATTTTTAGTCATCAATGTATTTAATTCCTGCGATAAAGAGGAAACATCCTATGCATTGGAGGATATTTCGGCCCCAATCAATATAAAGGCCATTTTCAATATTTCCCAAGATGATACGGGAACGGTTACCGTTACCCCTACAGCTGAAGGAGCCTCAACCTTTGAGGTATATTTTGGTGATGTTGAAGGAGAAACCCCTGAAAAGGTGAGTCCGGGTGAAACCGCTACGCATGTTTATGCCGAGGGTGAGTTTAACCTAAGGGTTGTTGCCATTGGTATGACCGGATTAAAAAGTGAACTGGTACGTGTAGTGACCATTTCATTTTCAGCTCCTGAAGATTTAATAGCGGATATTGCTATATCTGATTCAAATCCTTTTGAGGTTTCCGTTACTCCAAGCGCAACAAATGCAACAGTCTACGATGTATATTTTGGGGATGTAGAAGATGAGGAGCCAACTACAATCATGGATGGTGAAGCAGCTGTACATATTTACGCTGAGACAGGAGATTATACAATACGAATTGTTGCCAGGGGAGCAGGAGCTGCAACTGTGGAAATAAGTGAAGTAGTTACCATTAGCGGAGTTTCTCCTTGTACAGCAGAGACTGAAGAGAATATAGACCCTGCCAACGGGGATATAAATTGGACATTTAAGACCAACGATGTTGCACATACTTTTGATGCCTTTGGAAATATCTCGGGAGCTATTGCAAATAATCCTATCACAGATGGGATCAATGCCAGTTGTTTTGTTCAAAAAGTTGTAAAAACCGAAGGATGCGAAACTTGGTCAGGTTTAGGTAAAGAGCTTGGAACGGCACTCGATTTTACTGCAGCTACCACCAACAAGATATTTACGATGAAAGTATTGGCGGAAACCCAAATCACCGAGGTAACCTTGAGATTGGAACGTCTTCCTTTCCCTGATACCGATCCGGCGATCGAGGCTGTGGCCAGTATCACCGAGGTAGGGGTTTGGCAAGAACTGACCTTCGACTTCTCAGCAATAAATACAGGTACTTATAAGAGTATGATCATCTACTTTGAAAGAAATCAGGGATGTGACGGTGATGTTTACTATTTCGACGATATCAAGCAAGTAGGTGCTACTGCAGCAGCAAAACCAGAAATGCCGATAAATTTTGAGGCTACCAACTTGGATTACACATGGAATGGATTTGGTTCTTCGGATTTTGGACCTATCCCTGCAGGGGTAATTGCCAATCCGGATGCTTCAGGAGCGAACACTAGTGCCAACGTTGTGCAGATAGAGAAATTATCAGGTGCACAGGTTTGGGCAGGCGCCAGTTTGGATTTGGCCGGACCGGTAAATTTTGACAATGGTACCACAGTAAAGGTGAAAGTATGGTCTCCACGTATAGGAACGCCTATCTTGTTCAAAATGGAAGATTCCACCTCTCCCCCAGATGGGAACGGGAATCCAACTATTGTGGTTGAAGTAATAGTCAACAGTACAGTGGCTATGGCATGGGAAGAGTTGACGTTTGATCTGACCACTTTTGGTGCGTTCAGTACAACAAACTCCTATGACAGGGTTATTCTTTTCCCGGACTTCAACAATGGAGGACAAGGTGAGACCTTTTATTTTGACGATATCGTACAATCCAATGGCTCCGGAGGGGGCTCAACTGGAGCCAAGCCTCAATTACCAATAGGCTTTCAGTCAACGACCATTGATTATACTATCAACGGCTTCGGGGCATCGGATTTCGGTCCTATTCCAGCGGCAGTCATTGATAATCCAGATGCTTCTGGAATAAATACAACCACAAAAGTTTTGGAAATTGAAAAGTTGTCAGGTGCCCAAGTTTGGGCTGGAGCTAGTATTCCTTTGGCCGGAGCGATAGACTTTTCTGCAGGGACTACGGTAAAAATTAAAGTATGGTCTCCACGTATAGGAACGCCAATCCGTTTTAAAATTGAAGATTCCTCTTCAGCAAAAGATGGAAACGGAAATCCCGTAACTTTTGCAGAGGTAGAAGTCAATAGTACGGTGGCCATGGCTTGGGAAGAATTATCCTTTGATATGACCAATCCAGTTGCAGGTTCATTTAATACTTCAATTTCTTTCGATACTGCCATTGTGTTTCCAGATTTCGGAAGTGCCGGTCAAGGCGAAACATTCTATTTTGATGATATAGCTGTAGCAACTGGTGGATCTGGTGGCGGAACATCCAGCGGTAAAGTGAGCTTTCCGGTAAATTTTGAAACACCAGAAACAGGTGCTGGTGCAAACTGGATTGTCTTTGAGGATGATACTGCTCCATTGGAAATTGTTTCCAATCCCAATGCCTCCGGTATAAATACTTCCAACACGGTTGCCAAGCTTACGGCAACACCTACCAATGCGCCATATGCAGGTACTATAACCTCTTTGGAAACACCTTTTGTTCTAAGCACCTCCAACAGTGTGGTTAAAATGATGGTGTACAAGGATAAAATTGGCCAAGTTGGTCTGAAATTGGCAAAAGGTGAAGGTACTGTTGATGAAATAAAAGTGACCAATACCAAAATCAATGAATGGGAAGAGTTGACCTTCGATTTTACAGGTAGGATAGGTTTCCCTGAGGCAGATGGTATTGATGCACTTGTAGTTTTCCCTGATTTTGAAAACAGAACATCAACTAGTGTTACCTATTTTGATAACATTACCTTAAACGCTTCCACAGGTGGAAGTGGTGGAGGTGGAGGAACTTCTTCAAGTGCCCCGACTTCTGCAGCACCATCGCCTACCGAGGCTCAGGCAGATGTAATTAATATGTATAGTAATGCATATACACAGGACGTAAATGTTAGTTCTTGGAGATCAGACTGGAGTACAAGTACCCTGACTGATATACAGGTAGCGGGCAATGACACAAAGGAGTATATAGATGCAGATTTCGTGGG
>JBFIGS010000071.1:0-10948 GCA_041602195.1 Sediminicola sp.
CAATGGCGATGAATACGATAAGGATATAGCCTTGGGCATACGCTATGCGGTGGATAATGGTGCTAAAATCATCAACGGAAGTTTTGGAAAGGCCTTTTCGCCAAATGCGGAATGGGTATACGAGGCCATAAAATATGCAGCCTCAAAGGATGTGCTTTTTGTTCATGCAGCAGGAAACGACGGACTTAATTTGGATGACCCAAAGAATTCGAATTTTCCCAACGATCAGATCAACAACGGAGCCGAAATAGCGGACAATGTAATTACCGTTGGTGCTTTAACGAGTAAATATGGTGGGGAAATGGTAGCCTCATTTTCAAATTATGGGGTTATCAATGTAGATGTTTTTGCTCCTGGAGCGGCTATCTACTCCACTGTCCCAAACAATGAATACGAGTTTTTGGGAGGTACTTCTATGGCGGCACCAGCAGTTGCAGGAATAGCGGCACTTATCCGTTCCCAATATCCAGACCTCAGCGCCCCTCAAGTGAAAAAAATCATCATGCAGTCTGGGATTTCTACCAACACATCCGTTGTATTGGACGGTGACCCATCAAACACATCTCCATTTAATAAAATTTCCAAGTCTGGAAAAATTGCCAATGCGTACAATGCCTTGATATTGGCCGAACAAGTTTCAAAAGGAAAAATCAAACTATAACAAATGAAGGATAATAAAGGTTTAGTGTTAGGGCTATTTATGGCCATAATTTCAATGTCCACCTCTTTATGGGCACAAAATAATACCAGTTACTGGCAACAACATGTAGATTACACCATGAAGGTGGATATGGATGTTGAAAACTTTCAGTACACCGGAACTCAGACATTAGTGTATACCAATAATTCCCCTGATGTTTTGAACAGGGTATATTACCACCTCTTTTTCAATGCCTTTCAACCCGGTAGTGAAATGGACCTGAGACTACAAAATATTGCAGATCCAGATGGTAGGATGTTTGTTGATGGCAAAAGTAGAATCGCCTCTCTTACCCCGGAAGAAATAGGATATCTAAGGGTGTCTTCCCTAACCCAAGATGGGGCAGCAACCTCCTTTGTAGAGGAAGGGACAGTTCTTGTTGTTGAATTGGCAAATCCGATCCAACCAGGTGCTAAGACCACCTTTGAAATGGAATTCAAAGGACAGGTTCCCGTTCAAATAAGAAGATCAGGAAGGAACAATGCCGAAGGTGTTGCCCTATCCATGAGCCAATGGTACCCAAAATTGGCTGAATATGATTTTGAAGGATGGCATGCCGATCCTTATATCGCCAGGGAATTCCACGGCGTATGGGGAGATTTTGATGTCTCCTTGACCATAGACAAAAAGTATGTGGTTGGAGGAACAGGGTATTTACAGAACCCACAAGAAATTGGTCATGGGTACCAAGCCCCTGGAACCAAAGTAAAAAAGCAAAAAGGAAAGACCTTGACCTGGCACTTTAAAGCGCCCATGGTACACGATTTTATGTGGGCGGCAGATCCCGATTACCTTCATGATACCTTACAGGTAAAAGATGGACCCGTACTTCATTTCCTTTATAAGAACAACCCGGAAATTATTGAAAACTGGAAAAAACTTCAGCCCAAGACTGCTGAAATGATGGAGTTCTTTAGTAAAAACATAGGTAAATACCCTTACGATCAGTACTCCGTAATACAAGGGGGAGATGGCGGAATGGAATATGCCATGAGTACCTTGATAACGGGAGAACGTAAGTTTGGCAGTTTGGTAGGGGTTACGGCCCATGAAATGGCCCATTCCTGGTTCCAGCATATCTTGGCCTCCAACGAGTCCAAGCACGAATGGATGGATGAAGGGTTTACCTCTTTTATTTCCGGACTTTACATGAACGAGTTCATGGGGGAGAAAAAGGACAATCCGTTTGAGGGAGCTTATAGGGGCTACTATAGATTGGCCACCTCTGGAAAGGAACAGCCACAGACCACGCATTCTGATCGATACGACCTAAATTTTGCCTATGGGGTTACTGCCTACAGCAAAGGGGAAATCTTTTTGGCACAATTGGGATATGTGATCGGGCAGGACAAATTAATGGAAGCTCTTCGTAAATATTATGACGATTTTAAATTTAAACACCCTACCCCCAACGATATCAAAAGAAGTGCAGAAAAAGTCTCGGGCATAGAGTTGGATTGGTACTTGACAGATTGGACACAGACTACCAATACCATTGATTATGGCGTAAAATCCGTTGAGGAAATGGACGGTAAGACCCAAGTGACCTTAGAAAGAATTGGACTTATGCCAATGCCCCAGGATATTCTTGTTGTTTATGAAGATGGGAGTCAAGAAACGTTCTATGCGCCTTTAAGAATGATGAGGGGCGAAAAAGAGAACCCGTATGCTTCTTTGAGCAGAACAATTTTGCCAGATTGGCCATGGGCATATCCTACCTATGATTTTACTATTGACAAACCAATGAGTGAAGTAAAGGCCATTGTCCTGGATCCGTCAGAACTAATGGCAGATATTAATAGGGACAACAATATCTACCAAAAAGTAGCACAATAGAAACTATATCCCTAAAAAGTACAATTACCTCATTTTTAAGGATCATTTACACAGCCCCATTTAAAACCCTATTCCAGGTGTTTTAAATGGGGTTTTTTTTGAACCATGGCGTATTTATATACATCGAGGTCCTCGCAGTCCGCTCCCTATTGGTCATTAATATCCGTTCTTTGTCCAGTACCCTGTTTCTATATCCGAAAAGGTGAAAAAATGGTTTGGTAAAGAACCTTGCCGTTTTCACGTTCACCAAAAGAACACCATTCTTTTTGCTTTCCCATGCTATCCCCGGGAGTAAGGTAAGTAGGGCATCCATACGAATTCCCCTTAAAAGGGAAGAAAGCGTTAAGGCCAATGAAGGAATCTTTTTGATCAGGAAAAATCCATCTTCCCCCTGCTTTTGGTATAGTGGCATAAATATTCTCCCAGCTCTCGGAGACCTTACTTCCCCATACTTTTCCTTGGCTATCACCTGTCCTTTGGAAATCTTTTCAAAACTGTTGAAACCTGGGGCCATTGTAAACTCGTCCACAGGTGTAATGCTGTGACGATAGATGATTTCGTAAAACGTACGATTGTTATTTGCCGAATTCCGCAGCTGCAAATAATAATTAGAAAATCCCTCTACCTCGTCTTTGGCCAACACTCCGCTGAATACCAAAGCCAACCATAAGAAAGCGGTGCTGTTCAATACCGCTTCTTCTTCTGTATGCTGCCCTGATTCAAAACCAAGGGAAAGATATCCCAAGGTATTGATATAACTAAGCAAGGGGCCTTGCAGATATTCCTCCATTCCCAAAATAGTAGGCACGGGAAAGAGGGATGAGAATTTCCTGTTGATCAGGGCGTCGTTAATAGTAATAAAGGGCAGGGTTTTACTGGAAGTGGTATGAAAATCCACAAAATAATAAGGAGGTGCTTCCTCGGACAGGATTTGGAGAAGCAACCCATATATTTCACTTAACTGCCTTTCCTCTTCACCCAATTTAGTTGCCTCCTTGTTTAGGATATCCGTTATTTGGTCTTCTGTCCACATCCTATTGAGATCCTTCTCCAGAAATCTTTTCCCTTGTAATTGCGCTGGTATGTTTCCCCTAATTCCATAAATGGCCCCGGAAAGACTCAAGGATTCTTCCTTTATTTTTTGAAATACCTTTTGGATGGCTTCACATCCTGAGGGTTCGTTCCCATGAATTCCTCCAAAAAAAACTAAGGTTGGCCCTTTCTGTTCCCCTTTCAAAAAGCCGATAACCCTATTTTTAATTTCCTTCATGGTTATTGAGAATGCAGGTCGTTGCTGGTAATTATGCCTATCAATTTTTTTCCGTTCACCACAGGAAGACAATTAATGGCCTTGGATTGCATGATGCTTTTTGCCCTTACCAATTGCTCATCCTCCGTAATGGTAATCAGCTGTGTCTTCATGATATCCCGGATACTCTGTTCCAGCTGGCCTGGTTTTCCCAAATACTGCTCCACGTCTGTCCAGGTCAAGAGCCCTACCAAATCCAAATCATCGTCTAGTATGGGCACGTGGTGTATATTTTTCCACTGCATCATTTTTAACACCAATTCCGCACTGTCGTTTTCTTGGGCGGTGATGGCCTTGGTGTTCATGGCTTGGCCAACTATTGATAATTCTTCTCGGAAACGGTGT
Organism: Sediminicola sp.; assembly: GCA_041602195.1. Lineage (GTDB taxonomy): Bacteria > Bacteroidota > Bacteroidia > Flavobacteriales > Flavobacteriaceae > Sediminicola. The sequence goes on from JBFIGS010000071.1 coordinate 4,191, forward strand.
TCATCTCCCCTTGGCAATTCCCAAGCATCAACGGTATATCCTTTCTTTTGCTGTTGATACATAGATGCCGTTAAAATTGCCAATGCATTCAAGGATTTGTGCTCTTTTATTAATTTTCTATATGCCTTTACCGTCCATCTGGATCCATTATAGGATTTTATCCTTTTCTCAATAATGGTCAAATAACGCTCCGCATCTTCGGGAGCTACATCCATAGCGTACAATCCCCTGTATGCCATTGGCAAGAGGTGGTCCAAGAGCAGGTCGTGGCTGGACACTAATTTTCCGTCCCAATAAAATTGGGTCGCCATCCCATATCGTGCAGCATTGTAAAAATTGGTCTTTACATCCTTAAAATCCATTTTAGTGTGGAGGTCGTTGTACTTTTTGGGCCTTCCTTTCATTATACCCACCCAAAACATCATATTGGCAATTTCATCGTCAGTGGTAGGTCCGGACGGGATATACCTGTTTTCAATACGTACATGTGGTTTGCCTTTGGCGGCCCCATAGCAAAGTCGGTTCCATTTATATACCGTGCCATTATGTAGATTTAAGGCCCTTAGTTTTGGTATTTTTCCCGCCTTCAGTTCACTTAGACTATCGGTCTCAAAATTAGTGGTCAACATACTCCTAAAACCAACAATCGATTCCTTATAGAAATCAACAATGCTTCCTCTGGCCCAGTCGTTGCCAAAATTCACCCTTGCTTCCCTTTCATTTAATAGAAAGGTGCTTGCCCTTGTATCTACACTTTGGGTGAAAAGGGCTATTCGTGTTTCTTGCCATAACTCCCTTCCCATTAGCATGGGCGCATTGGTACAAATAGACAACAAGGGTCCGGCAATGGCCTGTGACCAATTATAGGTGTCCCTAAAATCATCAGGATCTATCTGCAAATGGGATTGGTAGCTGGTGTTGCACCCTTCGTACAGTACGGAATCGTGGTGTACATTGAGCTCATCCACCCCTTTGATATGAAGTTCAAAATCATTTTTTCGCATCTGCTTTACGGCATCGTTCAATATTTGATATCGCTTCATTGGGGTCATGTAGGGCAAATTCAATTGCTTTTGGGTAATGGTAGGTAGTATTCCGGTGAGGATAATTTTATTGCCATGTTTTTCTGCTACCTGCTCTGCCTTTTGCAATAAGTCGTTCAATTGCCTGTGCATCTCTGAAAAACAAGTGCCTTTTAAAGGCAAGGGATCAAGATTGATCTCCAAATTGTACAAGGCTATTTCCGTGGTAAAGTGAGGATCGTTTATTTCCTCCAATATCTCGAGGGCCTTTTTTGAGGGTTGCCATGCCCCGTCTACCAGACAAAATTCCTGTTCGGCCCCAATACGGATGGGGCTTTTCTCAAACATATTGTTTTGCAACATATGCTCCAAGGCCTCAATATCTGTTAGTAACTGCTTTATGTACTTTGAATTATTTGGGCTTTTCAATAATGCCTCTACATGTAATTCTCCCATTTTTTACTCAATTTTGTTTGTGTCTAGATGCTCAATTAAAACATCTTCCAAATTAGCTTCCTTTGAATTTTTGACCTATGATGAATGTCATAAATTAGAAACTGTGGTTTTTATTTTTACTTTTACGCCACCATGTCATTTACATTCCCCAAAAAAGAAAAATTAAAGAGTAAAAAGCTCATTGAACAGTTGTTTGCTGAAGGGAAAAGTGTTTCCAATTATCCCGTAAAACTCATCTATCTTAAAACCGCACATGAGGACGGTTCTAAAATTAAAACAGGAGTTACCGCATCGAAACGGAATTTTAAAAGTGCCGTAAAACGAAATCGGATAAAAAGGCTGATGCGCGAATGTTACCGCTTGAACAAACCCTTAATTTTTAACAACATAGAGGGAGACTATGCGTTTATGTTTTTATATCTTGGAAAAGATATGCCAACATATGAGCATTTAGAATCATGCTTTAAGCTCATTATAAAAAAACTTTTAACCAAAGAGAATCATGAAAATGTCGATTAAAAAAAAGGTTCTTGTTCCCATAATTGCCCTTGTGTTTCTGGTTGTGGGCTCCAGTTATAAAAGTGATTTCTTTGAAATTGCCAAGCAGATAGAAATATTTACCACCTTGTTCAAAGAGCTGAACATGAACTACGTGGATGAGACCAATCCTGCTGAACTTATGGACAATGCCATTAAAAACATGCTGGAAGGGCTTGATCCCTATACCAAGTTTTTGAACGAGCAGGATGTTGAGGCCTTTAAGATCAACAACGCAGGAGAATATTCTGGTATTGGAGCGGTAGTGCGTTCCTATAAGGACAAATTAGTGGTTATAGAACCTTATAAAAACTATCCCGCAGATAAGGCCGGCTTAAAGGCAGGGGACGAAATTATCAAGATCGGGGATATCGGCATCTCCGAATTTAAGGATGATGGCAGTGAACTTTTAAAAGGGGCGAACAATACATCTGTAGAAGTAACCTATAAAAGACAGGGACAAACAAATACAACCACTATTGTTAGGGAAGCAATAGAAGTGGACGCTGTTCCTTATTATAAAATGGTGGACGCCAAAACAGGGTATATTGTTCTGGCAAAATTTAATCAGAAAGCATCGGAACAGACAAAAGAGGCCCTGATAAATTTGAAAAACGAAGGGGCTGAAAAAATAATATTGGACCTCAGGGGCAATCCAGGGGGACTACTTTCCGAGGCCATCAATGTGACCAATATATTTATTCCCAAAGGCGAACTAGTGGTCACCACAAAATCCAAGGTCAAAAAATTCAATAGAGAATACCACACCAAAAACCAACCTGTAGATGAGGATATTCCTCTTGTGGTCTTGGTCAATGGCAGAAGTGCATCGGCAAGTGAAATTGTATCTGGAAGCTTACAGGATTTGGACCGTGCCGTGATTATGGGAGCACGAAGCTTTGGAAAAGGGCTTGTTCAAAGACCCCTGAAGCTCACTTACGGAACACAGTTGAAAGTAACTATATCTCGCTATTATACTGCCTCTGGAAGATGTATTCAATCTTTGGATTACTGGAACCGGGATGAAGATGGAAAAGCCGTTAAAAACAGCACGTTTACCGACTTTAAAACACGAAATGGTCGCAAAGTGCAAGATGGGGGCGGGGTATTGCCCGATATAGAGATCAGTGCCCTACGGACCAATGCAATGACACAAGGACTATTGGACAGCAATGTGATTTTTGATTTTGCCACCCAATATTACTATCAAAATAAAGTAAATGCCCCGTCCGAATTTGATTTTACGGATAACAACTTTGAGGCCTTCAAGACCTATGTGAACCAAAGTTCTTTTAGCTTCGAAACCAAAACTGAAAAGGCTTTGAAAGAAGCTATGACCCCAGAAGAAAAGGCCATCTATGGGGCGGAGGTAGAAGAGGGGTTTAAAAACTTGTTGGCACAGATCAACAAAAGCAAACTAACTGCTTTGGACAAGTACAAGAACGAGCTTCAGAAAAATTTGGAGGACGAAATTATCAAGCGCTATTTCTACAGGGAAGGCCTATATGATTATTACCTAGGTCATGATGATGCCATCTTGGCTGCAACCGCATTGCTGGCAGATACATCCAAATACAAGGATGTTTTAAGGTAGTTTTCCAAAAACATATAAATGCATTGGTTTAAAAAGGTAGAGTTGTTCTGCCTTTTTTGCTTTTGGTGTGTTCACAGAAATACGATATTATAACCCATATATTTTATATCTTGGGGACGGTCTTTTTTAAAAAAAATCGTCTTTATGATAACCAACCGTATTCCACTTTTTCTACTGATCCTTTTTTTTGCCTATCCTTGGAAGGGCCATGCCCAATCGGATAAGAAATCGGTAACCATTGAAGAGCTCATGCAGCTGAAAACGGTTAAAAATCCAGTAATCAGTCCTGACGGACAATGGGTGGCATTTACGGTCGCTGAAATGGATTTAAAGAAAGATGCCTGGGAGACCCGTGTTTGGATGGTTCCCTCCAAAGGGGGAGAAGCTCTCCCCATGACCGCAAAAGGTTATTCTGCCTCAGAGCCCAAATGGAGCTCAGACAACAAATACCTCTCCTTTCTGGCCTCTAAAAAGGAAGGTGACAAAACCCAAGTATGGACGTTGAACCGACAAGGTGGGGAGGCGGAACAGCTCACCAAAATCCCACAAGGAGTCTCCTCCCACGAATGGTCGCCCAAGGACGGGGAATTGATGTTGCGAATTAAAGATCCAAAACCCGAGGAGCTCACAGCGGATAAAGAAGATGATAAAAAAGCGAAACCCTATGTGGTAGACCGTTTACAGTTTAAGCAAGATTATCAAGGATATTTAGACCGTTATAGAACCCATCTCTATATCTTGACCTTGGGGGATTCCATCCCAAGGCAGGTCACCTCTGGGGATTTCGATGACGAAGACCCCGTATGGAGCCCGGACGGAACCCAAATTGCCTTTACCAGCAATAGATCGGACAATCCGGATGGAAATTCGAACACGGACATCTGGATCGTGAATGCGTCCAATACAAATAAAAGGGAATCATTGCGCCAAGTCACTACCAATCCCAATGCCGATTTTTATCCCCGTTGGAGTCCGGATGGCAAACATATTGTTTATAGAACCGTCACGGATAAAAAGGCTATTTGGTATGCCACACAAAAATTGGCTATTATCCCAGTAGATGGAGGGCAACCAACCCTGTTGGCGGAAAATCTGGACAGAAATATCAGCAAGCCGACCTTCTCGGAGGACGGAAAGTGTATTTATTTTATTTTGGAAGAGAGCGGCACTAGGATTCTTGCCTCTATTGAACCTTCCGGCAATAATTTTAAAAGGATTATCCAAGGGGAGAGCAGTATCCAGGATTACGACACAAAAGGAGATGTAATTATACCTTTATTGGGAAAAGCAAACCAACCCTACGAGGTATATAATTTTACCAAATCCTTAAAACAACTTACCGCCTTAAACGATGGACTTCTGAACAAGATGGAGAAGCCCAGTATTGAAAAAATACATTATAAGAGTGCCGATGGCACAGAAATAGAAGGGTTTGTAGTGAAGCCCATTGGTTTTAACGCTAGTAAAAAATACCCTACCATCCTTTGGCTTCACGGAGGGCCTGTAAGCCAATATCAATTTGAATATGACATAGAGCCCCAGCTTTTTGCTTCTAATGGCTATGTGACGCTTTTAATCAACCCCAGGGGCTCTTCTGGCTATGGCCAGGCCTTTTCGGAGGCCCTTTTTGCCGATTGGGGCAACAAGGATTATCAAGATGTAATGGCCGGTGTTGATTATGTGATAGGGCAAGGGTATGCAGATCCCACTAAATTGGGAGTAGGGGGCTGGTCCTATGGCGGTATCCTGACGAATTATGTCATCACAAAAACCGATAGGTTCAAAGGGGCCATTTCCGGAGCCAGTGAAGCCCTGTACCGTTCCAATTATGGTCATGACCACTATCAGCTCACATGGGAATTGGAATTGGGACTGCCATGGGAAAATGCAGAGGCATGGGAGAAAATATCCCCTTTCAACCAAGTGGCAAACATTACTACCCCAACCTTATGGATAGGGGGGGAAAAGGACTGGAACGTCCCCATCCTCAACTCCGAACAGATGTACCAAGCCATGAAGAGATTGGGCAGGGAGACACAATTGGTCGTTTATCCGGGAGAGCACCATGGGATTAAGCGCCCAACTTTTGTTAAAGATCGTCTGGAACGATACCTCCAGTGGTTTAAAACACATGTTAAAGGGGAAGAATAGTTCCCGCCCATTGTATTAAATATGCTTAATTGAAGGTACAACTATCGGGATCTGATGAAACATAATACGATTTGTAGTTCGACGCTTTTGGATCCATGCAACCCTTGAGGTTTTTAATCCTAACATTTCTAAAATCGATTGGCTGTCCTTCACTTTGAAGGGCTATAAACCCTTCTTTCAGGGGGGTGCCGTCTTTTTTAATGTTGGGATCAAATCCATCCACTATGCCACCCCCAATGGTAGGTTTTGTATACTCCAAAACTGTTTTTCCATTAATTATATGGGTCACCAAGGAATCTCCAAGTACAATGACCTCCGCCCGTACCCATTGATCCCCGAAATAGGTTTCCGAGTTGGAATTGATACAATGTCTTGGGTCTACTTTATCCTCAAAGACTACATCAGTGCCGGGAGAGCACATATTACCTGTTGGTCTGGATTTCCCCGTTTCCAATCCGGCCAAGAATTGCATTTCTACAGAAATAGGCCAATTCTGTTCCTTTAACATGGTTCTGGGATCTTGGGAATGGAACATGACGCCGCTATTCTTATCCGTATAATCAGGGGCTCCAGGATGTAAATCTCCCACAAACCGATACTCCACTGCCAAATGATAATAAGAATAAGGGACGTCGTAATATAAATGTGCGAACCTGTCGTTAAAATCACCTTCGTATTTATCATAGCGCACCTTAATGATGCCATCCTCAACCCTAAAGGTGTCCCCATAGTTATCACCTACCTCATAATGGTGAATTTTGGTGGTCCACCCCCTTAAATCCTTACCATTGAAAATGTCCTTCCAGCCGTCTTCCTCATTGAACGTAAGAATTTTTGTGGGTTTACATTGACAAAAAAAGACCATAAGTAAGAGGATCAAAATCTTTGGAAGAATTAAAAAAGTAGTTGCCTTCATTAATCTGAGGTTTGTTTGTATTTATTAAAGATATCAATTAACTGGTTTTGATCGTTAAAAAGTAATCCCTCTGTATTTCCGG
>JBFIGS010000072.1:0-10889 GCA_041602195.1 Sediminicola sp.
ACCAAAGCCATAAATACCTTGATTTTTGAGAATAAGGGACAATAATTCTTTTTTTGAATCTGGATGTTGTTCCAAAGCCACTTTCAAGACCAGGTTTTCCACATCATTGAGACCGTTGCGTATACTTGGAAATCTTTTTAGATGGGCAGCAATGGCATTGGCGAGATTGTCAAATTGATAGTTTTGGTAATCACCAACATTCTCTAAGCGTATTGGATTGTTGCTACAATACAATTGCCAAATGTAATCTGCATATTCAATATCGTCCTGCGTAAGTGTTTTTCGCAGTCCATAGATACTTAAAAGTTCATGATCTTCCATTTCGGAAAGACTTTTGGGAGTTTCCCCTTCCTTGAGGCTGACTGTTGAGACCAAAGATATCTCAGCATGTCTTCGGTGGGTCTTCAGCCAACTGATGACCGCCAACATATTGATTTGACAAAACAGATCGTAATCAAACCATAAAATAATCTGGTCCTGTTGCTTGTGGCTGCAAAGGGATCTGTATTCCTTTAAAGTTTGCTCTATGAACCTGGATTTTGATATTTTGTAGGTCTTATTAAGGAATTCAAAACGTGCCTTCCAGAATGATTCGCTCCCCACTGCTGTCAAGGTTTTTCCTTCACATAGCATTTCCCTCCAAGTGATGATATCACCCTTGAGATCAAGCGATTTTAACCGTTGGGTAAGAAAATCGCCATTTGTTATGTGCAACTGGGTACTCATTGGACGCTAGTTAGGTGTTAGGTATGCACTTTTTACATTCTACTAAAGATAACATTTTAAATAAAAATTTGAAAGCTAATTAACAGATTTTAACCGCCAACACGTTTCACTTTAAAACCTTTATCCTTTAAGATTTCCATAATTTTATCCCGGTAATCGCCCTGGATGATAATGGAATCATCTTTAAAGCTGCCACCAACACTCAATTTGGTCTTTAATTCCTTGGCCAGCTTTTTAAAATCCTCATCGGCCCCGGTGTATCCCTCAATAATAGTGATTGGTTTTCCTTTTCGTTTTTCATATTTGCAGATCATAGGTGCCTCTTGCATCCAAATTCCCTCTTTGTTGGATGTGGATGTATCCTCTTCGGTAGAAGGAGTATGATCTGGAAATAAGTTTTTGAGCTGGTCTTTAAGGTCCATCTTTTAAGGTATTGAATACTAGAAAATACCTCCCTTACTCAGGGAGGCTTCTGATGTTCTTATTTTTTAATCAACCCAAGTTCGATCAATCTTTCATGTAAAAATTCTCCTGCTGTAATGTCCTCAAATTGCTTTGGGTTTTCTTCATCAACGCAATTTTCCAAACAGTTGAGCGGCATATCACTTACTGGGTGCATGAAATAAGGAATGGAGTATCTAGAAGTTCCCCAAAGTTCCCTAGGGGGATTGACCACTTGATGGATGGTAGATTTTAGTTTGTTATTGGTTAGCCTGGAAAGCATATCCCCAACGTTGATCATTAGTTCATTGGGTTGTGCTATGGCATCTACCCATTCCCCTTGATGGTTCATAACCTGAAGTCCTTTCCCTTGTGCCCCCATTAACAGAGTTATCAAATTGATGTCTCCGTGGGCCGCTGCCCTAATGGCATTTTTTGGTTCGGAGGTTATGGGTGGGTAGTGGATTGGCCTTAGGATGGAGTTTCCGTTCTTAATATAATCATCAAAATAAGTTTCCTCTAGTTCAAGGTGCAATGCTAAGGCCCTCAATACATATTTTGCCGTTTTTTCGAGCATCTTATAGGTTTCCTTTCCAATGACATTAAAATTGGGAAGTTCTTTTACCATCACATTATCCGGATATTCGGCTTCCAATTTTGGATTGTCCTCCACGTATTGGCCAAAATGCCAGAATTCTTTTAAATCCCCTTCTTTTTTGCCCTTTGCATGTTCTTTCCCAAAGGACGTATATCCCCTTTGTCCTCCAATTCCTGGAATTTCATAAGAATCTTTTACCTCTTGGGGTAAATTGAAAAAGTTGCGAACTTCGCTGTAAAGATCCTTTACAAGTTCATCGGACAAAAAATGACCGCTCAAGGCCACAAAACCTATATCCTCAAAGGCGCTACCTATTTCTTCAATAAATTTTTTATTTCTATTCTTATCTTCAGATAAAAAATCTTGAAGATTTACACTTGGAATTCCGCTCATGACCAAAAATTAAATTTGCACCTCAAATTTACTAAATTAATTAAGGTTATCGAATAAGAAAACATTCATTTTTGTTCTCTCCTTTCGTTACATTTAACCCAATATTAGCAGACAACGTTATATAATTATGAAATATCAACCTAATAATATTAGCAAGATTACCCAGTTAAAACTATATGAAAGGATGATGAAACCTCGGTTGATCGAGGAAAAAATGCTGATTTTGCTGCGTCAGGGAAAGGTATCCAAATGGTTCAGTGGCATTGGGCAGGAAGCAATATCAGTGGGGGTGACTTCTGCCTTGAAGGAAGATGAGTACGTCTTGCCCATGCACCGGAACCTGGGTGTTTTTACCTCCCGAAATATTCCTTTATATAGGTTGTTTGCCCAATGGCAAGGCAAGGGCAGTGGATTTACCAAAGGGAGGGACCGTAGTTTTCATTTTGGGACCCAAGAATTCAAGATTGTAGGTATGATCTCCCATTTGGGACCTCAATTGGGGGTTGCAGATGGCATAGCGTTGGCAAATGTCCTAAAAAAGGAAAAATTGGTGACCGCTGTTTTTACAGGGGAAGGTGCTACCAGTGAAGGAGATTTTCACGAAGCCCTCAATGTGGCTTCGGTTTGGAACCTTCCTGTTCTGTTTTGTATAGAAAACAATGGATATGGACTATCTACCCCCACCAATGAACAATATAAATGTGAGAATTTGGCGGACAAGGGCCCAGGCTATGGCATGGAGTCGCACATCATAGATGGCAATAACATTTTAGAGGTCTATGAAAAAGTAGATGCCCTATGTCAGAGTATGCGAAATAACCCAAGGCCGGTATTGTTGGAGTTCAAGACCTTTAGGATGAGGGGGCACGAAGAAGCCAGTGGCACCAAGTATGTCCCCCAGGAACTGATGGATGAATGGGCTAAAAAAGACCCAATTTCTAATTATGAGGAATTTCTGGTTTCAGAAGGAGTGTTAAATGATGGCTCCATTGCTCAGATTAAAGAAAAGATCCTTCAGGAAATAGAGGAACATCTGCAGATGGCCTACAATGAGGAGGAAATTACCCTTGATCCCATCATGGAATTAAAGGATGTATATAAAGCTTATGAATATCAAGAAGTTAGACCAAACGGTAAGACTGCTAACATCCGGCTTATAGATGCTATTTCACAAGGCCTGAGGCAGTCCATGGAGCGACATGATAATTTGGTGCTAATGGGTCAGGATATAGCCGATTATGGAGGGGTATTTAAAATTACGGAAGGATTTATGGAGGCATTTGGTAAGGAGCGGGTAAGAAACACTCCTATCTGTGAATCTGCCATTGTTTCCACGGCCATGGGCCTATCCATTAACAAGATGAAGGTAATGGTGGAAATGCAGTTCGCCGATTTTGTAAGTTCTGGTTTCAACCCTATCGTAAACTACTTGGCAAAATCGCACTACCGTTGGGGGGAACACGCAGATGTTGTGGTTCGTATGCCCTGTGGCGCTGGAGTAGGAGCAGGACCTTTCCATTCCCAGACCAATGAGGCATGGTTTACCAAGACCCCAGGATTAAAGGTGGTCTATCCCGCTTTTCCCTATGATGCCAAGGGATTGATGGCAACCGCTATTAACGACCCTAATCCGGTACTTTTCTTTGAGCATAAGGCCTTATATAGGAGCATGTACCAAGAGGTACCAGAGGATTATTACACCTTGCCCATGGGAAAGGCCAGTATTTTGAGAAATGGATCGGACTTAACAATAGTTACCTACGGGGCAGGGGTGCATTGGGCCTTGGAAGTATTGGACAACCAACCAGAGATAAATGCCGAACTTTTGGATTTAAGGACTCTTCAACCTATGGATATGGAAGCCATATACACATCTGTCAAAAAAACGGGAAAACTCATTATCCTGCAGGAAGACAGTCTTTTTGGGGGCGTAGCCAGCGATATTTCTGCCTTGGTCATGGAAAACTGTTTTGAATTTCTCGATGCACCGGTAAAGAGAGTGGCCAGTTTGGATACTCCCATCCCATTTGCCAAAAAACTGGAACAAAACTATCTTCCAAGGGAACGTTTTTCGCTAGCTATCAAGGAGTTACTGGATTATTAGCAAATGCGTTATTATTAGATGTTTTTGAACTAATATTGCACGCTGAAATCACGATCTTGCGGTAGGTTTTGCACATTTTTAATCATGCAAAGCCGTTTTGACGTATTTCAACGTATATAAGTTAAATTAAACCCTAAAAGATGAATAAAAAAATCATTTTAATGCTTGCTGTTGCAGCACTAATCATGACATCCTGTTCCGTGACCAAAGAGGTTCGGAGCCAAAGAAATATGTTGAGCGGGACCTGGTCCTTGAACACTATTTCCTATGAAAACAATACCGGAACCTTCTCTTCCTTGCTTTTTAATGATGCCAAGGATATCTGTTTTAAGAACAGTGAGTGGTTCTTTAGAGATAACAATAGCACAGGACGCTATACTATTCCTAGTGGCAGCCTTTGTTCTGGTGGAGATCGTTATATCAAATGGTCCGTAGTGAGTAGGGAAGGTCTTCCCAATCAACTGCAGTTTAAGTCGATCAATGCTAAAAATAAAGATGTAAGCGGTGGTTTTGGCTACCGTTTGGATATCGTTAGTTTGACCCCACAGGCCATGACATTGAAATCCGATGTTTCCGTTAATGGTTCGCCTGTGACCGTAGTTTATAATTACACTAAAAAGTAAAATCGATCAAAATGAAAAAAATAGTTTCAAAAAGTATCATGTTTGTAATGGCTCTGACCATTATTGCAAGTTGTAGTACTGTTAAAAATGCCAATAAAACCCAAAAAGGTGCCGTTATCGGCGCTGCTGGAGGTGCAGCCGTAGGTGGTGTTATCGGAAATAATGTAGGCAAAGGAAATACTGCTTTAGGCGCCATTATTGGTGCTGTGGTAGGTGGTGCTGCCGGAGGTTATATCGGAAATAGAATGGACAAGCAAGCGGAACGTATAGAGACCGAAATTCCAGGGGCAGAAGTGTCGAGGGTAGGTGAAGGGATCAACGTGACCTTCAATGAGGATGCAGGGGTGTATTTTGACACCAACAAATCAACTGTAAAAGGAGCTTCAGCAGAAACCTTAAACAGGTTGGCCGGTGTTTTAAAGGAATACCCGGACACCAATATTTTGGTAGAAGGACATACAGATAGTGCGGGAAGTGATGAGTACAATATGAGCCTTTCACAACAACGAGCACAATCTGTGACCAATTACCTTATTTCACAGGGAATAGATAAAAGTAGACTTACTGCCAAGTGGTATGGTGAGAATCAACCTAAATCGGACAATTCAACCGCTGAGGGAAGAGCAAAGAACCGTAGGGTAGAAATGGTTATTGTGGCCAATGAGGCATTAAAACAAGAAGCCATTGAAAAAACAAAAGGATAAATAATACCATCCTTTTTTAACTAAATCCCGCCCAATATGGCGGGATTTTTTATTTATAATAGTATCTTCCATCAATGGTAGATTACGATGTTATTATCATTGGAGGGGGGGTAGCTGGGTTGACGGCTGCCTCGCACCTCAGAAAAAATGGTCATAGCGTTTTAGTATTGGAAAAACAGCAGTATCCACACCATAAAGTCTGTGGGGAATATGTTTCCAATGAAGTGTTGCCCTATTTGGAATATTTGGATATTAGGTTTTCCGAATTCCAGGTGGCACAAATAGATACGCTGCAATTTTCACTGGTCAATGGCAGGGCCATTACTACTAAACTTCCTTTAGGGGGAACAGGGATTAGCCGGTATGCATTTGATGATTTGCTGTTCCGAAAGGCACAGGATCAAGGGGTGGACTTTGTTTTTGAAAGTGTGGATAAAGTGCACTTTGTAAATGATCGTTTCTCAGTTGCAACCCAAAGGGAGAATCGCTTTTCCTCACGGATTGTTTTGGGTGCATATGGCAAACGTAGTACCTTGGATATGCAATTAAAACGCGATTTTGTACAGCATAAATCTACCTGGTTGGGTGTTAAGGCGCATTATAATTTCTCTAATTTCCCCGATAATTTAGTGGCCCTCCATAATTTTAGGGGCGGTTATGCCGGACTTTCCAAAACGGAAACGGGAGCGGTCAACTTTTGCTATCTGACCACCTATGAAAGTTTTAAGAGTGAAAAGAATATCGACAGCTTTAATGCTAATGTAGTGTCCAAAAATCCCTTTCTGGCCGAATTTCTAAGGGAAGGGAAGCCTTTGTTCCAATCCCCATTAAGCATCGCGCAGATATCATTTGACAAAAAACGTGCCATTGAAAACCATATGCTCATGTGCGGGGATTCTGCCGGACTCATACACCCCCTTTGTGGCAATGGGATGGCTATGGCCATACATAGCGCTAAGCTGGCATCTGAGTTGATATCCAAATATTTTAATGATACGTCATTTGATAGAGACCAATTGGAGGCCGCTTATCAAACCACCTGGGACAAGACCTTTCAATATCGATTATGGATGGGAAGAAGGCTCCAATCCCTGCTGTTGAATCCCGGCTTATCCCAATGGGCTTTGGGTGCCGTTGGGAACTCACCGTGGATCTTGAACAAGTTGATAAAAAGTACACACGGTAAACCCATTATCGCATGATCAATTTCACCCATAGAAATACAGATCCAGAATTGATGGACGATCCCAATGTTCCTGAAGTGGTCCTAAGGAAAGTTTTGGAGGACATATCCCGTGTAAACCGACTCTTAAACGGTAATAGGATTACGGTAAGGGCGGTTGACCAATTGATCAAGGAAACACCTAGGAAAAAGTATACCATCGTAGATATGGGCTGCGGAGACGGACAAATGTTAAGGGAGGTGGCCGATTTCTACCGCAATAAAGATGTTGAAGTGCGTTTAATAGGGATCGATTTGAGTGAAAAGGGGATTAAAATCGCCCAAGAGCTGTCTGAAGGATACCCCGAGATACAATTTCTAAGACAGGATATCCTCAGTATTAAGGCTGAAGCGCTCCAATGTGATATTCTGCTCTGTACCTTGACCATGCACCATTTTAGCAATGCCGAAATCCCCATATTCTTGGACCAATTTGTAAAATTGTCCAATCTAGGGGTGGTCATCAATGATTTGCAAAGAAGTAGGGTGGCATATTATCTATTTAAGTTGTTTAGTATTATTTTTATCAAAACCGATATCGGAAGATTAGATGGACTAACATCCATAAAAAGTGGCTTTTTGAAAGACGAGTTGATCGCTTTTTCAAAGGCCATTCCAAATGCATACCATTCGGTACATTATAAATGGGCCTTTAGATATTTATGGCTCGTAAGAACAAATAGACCCTCAGTTACAAAATGAATGAAATTAGGATTGCAACAGTTGCCAAACAATTACCCGAATACAGTAGGGATACCAAGGATATTTTGCCACTTGTGGAAATGTGGTTGGGCAACCAGGAGGAACGGTTTAGACGCAAGGTGCTCAAAATATTTGAAGGCGCTGCAGTAGATAAACGCTTTAGTATTATGGCGCCAGAGGAAGTGTTTACGACCACTTCCTTTGAGGACAAAAACGCAATTTATGCCAGGGAAGTCAAAAAACTGGGCTCTGGGGTATTGCAAAAGGCATTGGCCACCGCAGATTGGCAGACCGATAGTATAGATTTTATCATAACTGTGAGTTGTACAGGTATCATGATTCCTTCTTTGGATGCCTATATTATTAATGATTTGGGGTTGAGACAAGACGTGGTGCGACTCCCAGTAACCGAGATGGGCTGTGCTGCAGGCGTATCTGGATTGATCTACGCATATAATTTTTTGCGTTCCAATCCTGGGAAACGCGCCGCTTTAGTGGCAGTGGAGAGTCCGACCGCCACCTTTCAACTGAACGACTATTCTATGGCCAATATGGTCAGTGCCGCAATCTTTGGGGATGGTGCGGCCTGTGTGCTATTGTCTTCGGAGAAAGACGCCAAAGGACCTAAGATAATGGGAGGGGAGATGTATCATTTTTCCAATGCTACCCATATGATGGGATTTGATCTCACCAATCATGGGCTTAAAATGATATTGGATCCCGCAGTACCCGAAACCATCGCAGCTCATTTTCCATATATCGTACATCCTTTTTTGGCTCGCCATGGCTCGTCTATAGCTCAAGTTGACCACCTGATTTTTCATCCCGGGGGCAAGAAAATAGTACAAACTGTGGAAGATCTCTTTGGGGCCATGGGCAAAAATATAGATGACACCAGGGAAGTATTGCGCTTGTACGGTAATATGAGCAGTGCAACAGTATTGTATGTCCTGGAGCGCTTTTTGGAAAAGGAAATTACAAAGGGAGAACAGGGATTGATTCTTAGTTTTGGCCCTGGATTTTCGGCCCAACGTGTATTATTGGAATGGTAATCTGTAGCGCTTTTGGAATCATAAATAGTGTTTTACAATAGAAATTTAAGTGGAATATGGGTAAGAACGGGACACTGAAAAATGAATGGGCCTTGATTTTAGGGGGCAGTAGCGGCTTGGGGCTGGCTACGGCTAAAAAGCTGGCAAAGCACGGATTTAATATTTTGGTTGTACATAGAGATAGAAGAGTTGATTTCCAAAGAATTGAAGAAGAATTCAAAAGTATTACTTTAAATAATATTGACCTAAAATCGTACCATATAGACGCCACTAATCCAGAGCGAAGAATGGCAACTATAAAGGAAATCTATGGAGATTTGGGGCCAAATGGCCGTATAAAAGTGTTGGTCCATAGCATTGCGAAGGGCAATTTAAAGCCGATGCATTCTGAAGAGCAAAATACTTTGAGCAACCAAGATTTTCACCTTACGCTGGATGCGATGGCAATTAGTCTGTACGACTGGACAAAAGCTTTGATAGCCGCTAAGCTATTTGCAGAAGATGCCAGGATCATTTCATTTACTAGCGAGGGCAATTCTAAAGCCTGGGAGAATTACGCCGCAGTTTCTGCCGCAAAGGCTGCCCTGGAAGCAATAACCCGTAATATGGCCTTGGAATTCGCTCCTTTGGGTATAAAGGCCAACTGTGTGCAAGCAGGAATGATCTTGACCAATTCTTTTAACATGATACCGGGGAGTGAAAAGTTGAAGGAAAATGCCTTACAGCGCAATCCAAGCGGTAAGTTGACCACCCCTGAAGATGTTGCCAATGTGGCTTATCTTTTGACCACGGAGGAGGCAAAATGGATCACGGGCACTGTTTTGAAGGTGGATGGAGGGGAAAGTTTGCGGTAATTGTAAGATCATGGTTGTTTAGGTAGATTCGAAAAAAATTAATATTGATAAATGGAATTTAACAACATAATGGATCAGTTGCCCTTTGGCCCGGAATTTCGCTTTGTGGACAAGCTACACCGGGTAGATGACAATGGTGTCGTGGGTGAATTTGCCTTTTTGGAGCATCTGTATTTTTATAAGGGCCATTTTAAGGACAGACCAGTAACCCCTGGGGTGATACTTACAGAATGTTGCGCTCAGATAGGATTGGTTTGCTTGGGATTACATCTACTAAACGTAAGTGATACTTCAATACTAAGAATAGGATTGAGTAGTACTGAAATGGAATTTTTAAGCCCTGTTTTTCCCAACGAAAAAGTGGTGGTGACCTCCAAAAAGATCTATTTTAGATTCAATAAATTAAAGTGTGAAGTGCGAATGCACAATAGTAAAGGCGAGTTGGTCTGTAAAGGAGTTATGGCCGGAATGATAAAAATGGAAGGGGTATGAAAAAGAGGGTAGTGGTGACAGGAATGGGGGTATGTGCCCCCAATGGAGTAGGGTTACATGATTTTATTAAGTCACTTCAGATGGGCAATAGTGGAATACGATTTCATCAAGAACTACAAGATCTGAAATTTTCATGCCAAATTGCTGGTAAACCAAGTTTTAACAATGATCATATAAACAAATACTTTAATCCATTGCGGCAACGGGGATTAAATGCTAGTGGCATTGTCTACGGGGTTATGGCCGGGATGGATGCCTGGAAAGATGCCGATTTGTCCATGGCTTCTAAAGAAACTCCGGATTGGGACAGCGGTATTATTTTTGGTACCGGAATTTTGGGAGTCGACAAGTTTAGGGAGTCGATCCACCTGATAGACGAGGGCAATACCCGCAGGTTGGGAAGTACTTCGGTTATGCAGACCATGGCCAGTGGGATTAGTGCTTATTTAGGGGGGATTTTGGGCTGTGGCAACCAGGTGACCACCAATTCATCTGCTTGCACCACGGGCACAGAGGGTGTTTTAATGGCGTATGAGCGTATTATGGCGGGGAAGGCCACCAGAATACTTACGGGGAGCTGTAGTGATAGTGGGCCATATGTATGGGGCGGCTTCGATGCCATGCGGATCTTGCCAAATGCCTATAATCAAGAGCCGGAAAGTGCCAGTAGGCCTATGAGCGCCTCGGCAGCGGGATTTGTGCCGGGCAGTGGGGCAGGGGCCTTGGTTTTGGAAACCCTTGAGAGTGCCTTGGAACGCGGAGCCCATATTTATGGGGAAGTACTCGGAGGAGCCGTGAACAGTGGGGGACAAAGGGGAGAGGGTACCATGACAGCCCCAAACAGTGAAGCGGTGCAACGCTGCATTGTCGAAGCAGTCGAAAACGCCCAAATACAGAAAGGGGAGATCGATGTTGTAAACGGACATCTAACGGCAACAGGCAAAGATGCTTTGGAGATCCAAAATTGGAGTGCAGCCT
>JBFIGS010000073.1:0-10848 GCA_041602195.1 Sediminicola sp.
GGAGCCTAAAAGGCATCTAGTTTGTTACGATATAAAAAAAGGAAACCGGATGGTTTCCTTTTTTTATGCCCAAATATCTCCTAAACAATAAGTAAGATTGTGGGGTATTATTCTGAGCACGGTATTACCTATGGGTAACAATATATTCCTATATCAAACAAATTGGTCACCCACCTAACATATAATTCAAATTTTAGAAATTAGAATTTTGGTGTAATGCTTACAACTAAGTGAACGGGGGTAAAACAAAAAAGAAGCCAAGAGGCTTCTTTTATTATTCGTTGCGTTTCGCTTTTTTGGCGTCGCGTTTTTCTTTCAAGAATTCCAACAATGAACCACCCAACCAATAAGGAATAACAAAGGTCAATAGAAATATCATTAACCAAAATCCAATGGTAAGAATCGTTAAAAATGCTAAGAAACCTAAGTACTGGTCGAATTCAAACATGAGTGATAAATTTTAACGTTTACAAAGATACTTTGAAATAGGTGAATACTACAAATCAAATTCAAAAAAAATGGAAATAAATTGGCAAAGCAGTACCTTTGTAGGAAACAAAACCACTTTAAAATGAGCTTTAGAATTGAAAAAGACACCATGGGAGAGGTTAAGGTCCCATCAGATAAATATTGGGGCGCACAAACAGAGCGTTCCCGAAACAATTTTAAAATAGGTCCTTCGGCTTCGATGCCCTTGGATATCGTCTATGGCTTTGCGTATCTTAAGAAAGCCGCAGCCTACGCCAACCATGACCTAGGAGTTCTTACCAAAGAAAAAAGGGACATGATCGCCGCCGTATGTGATGAAATCTTGGAAGGCAAGCACAACGATCAATTTCCATTGGTGATTTGGCAAACCGGATCTGGAACCCAGAGCAATATGAACGTGAACGAGGTTGTTGCCAATAGGGCACATGAATTGGCGGGAAATAAAATAGGTGAAGGAGAAAAAACCATTCAGGCCAACGATGATGTGAACAAATCACAATCTTCCAATGACACCTTCCCTACAGGGATGCATATTGCGGCATACAAGAAAATTGTAGAAGTTACCATTCCTGGCGTCACCCAACTTAGAGATACGCTTCATAAAAAAGCTCAAGAATTTAAAAATGTGGTAAAAATTGGGCGTACCCATTTAATGGATGCCACTCCCCTCACCTTAGGTCAGGAATTTTCCGGTTATGTTTCCCAATTGGACCATGGCCTGAAGGCCTTAAAAAATACCTTGCCACATTTAAGTGAATTGGCATTGGGTGGAACGGCCGTAGGAACAGGATTAAATACCCCTGAAGGCTATGATGTGTTGGTAGCAGAATACATAGCCAAATTTACAGGCCTACCCTTTATCACCGCTGAAAACAAGTTTGAAGCACTAGCTGCCCACGATGCTATTGTGGAAAGTCACGGTGCCTTAAAACAATTGTCCGTGGCCTTGAATAAAATAGCCAATGATATTAGAATGATGGCCTCCGGACCACGTTCTGGGATTGGTGAAATCATCATCCCTGCCAATGAACCTGGCAGCTCCATTATGCCCGGTAAAGTGAATCCAACCCAATGTGAGGCACTTACGATGGTATGTGCACAAGTAATGGGTAATGACGTTGCCATCACTGTAGGCGGCACCCAAGGTCACTACGAGTTAAACGTATTTAAACCAATGATGGCCGCAAATATCCTTCAATCGGCAGAATTGCTTGGGGATGCTTGTGTTAGCTTCGATGAGAATTGTGCAATCGGGATAGAGCCAAACCATGCGGTGATTAAACAACTGTTAAACAATTCCTTAATGCTGGTTACTGCCTTGAATACCAAAATTGGGTATTATAAAGCAGCTGAAATAGCCAATACGGCACATAAGAATGGAACCACGCTTAAAGAAGAAGCAATCAATCTGGGCTATGTTACGGCCGAAGATTATGATGATTGGGTCAAACCGGAAGATATGGTTGGATCTATGAAGTAGTTGAATATAAAAAGCATAAAAAAGGGGCAATCAAATGATTGCCCCTTTTTTTATTATTTATGGATAGTGATTACTATTTCAAGGTGAACTTAGAAGTTCCCAATAATTTTAGTTTACCATCATAAACATTTACCATGTAATTTCCTTTTTGAAAATCACCTGATGGCTTGCTGATGTAATCACAAACATCCAAAGACTTGTTCTCATAGTAGAAGTTAGTTTCTTTGCTATAGGTTACGGAAGCACCGCTATCAATAGTTTTAGAAAAACTTTCACCCAATACGTTTCCTTGTGGATCCAATACCTCTAGGTAGAACTCTCTATCGCCCGCCTGAGCAATTGCGTTGTTCGCTACAGTGAAACAAATTTTAAATTTATCTGTTCCTCTAGCTCTTTGGGTAGAAACCAATTTACCACTAGATCTTTCTTTAACTGCGTCAACAGAAAATTGTGAAAGGTTAAGGGCAGATCCCTTTTCAACAGCTGAAGCCAATTGAGTGTTCTGTACTACCAAAGAATCGTTGAAAACAGTTTGTTTTTCCAATTCTACAAAAGTACTATCTCTCTGCATTGCCAATTTACTGTTAGATCTTGTAAGAGAATCTACTTGTTTCATCAACTGCTCTCTTTCCTTCTTTAGGATAGTAACTTGATTTCTAAATCTGTACAAAGAAGAAATATCACCTTTCATTGTTTTAACAGAATCAATGTATTTGGCAATTTTGTCTCTAGCGATAACCAATTCTTCGTTGGTCATGTTACTTTCCATAATAGCTTTTTCGTATTCAGATTGCAAACTTTCTAAATCCTCAACCACCAATTGTTTTTCTTGTTGCAAAATCTCTGTGGTCTTTTGCTTGTCCTTGTAAAGACTTACTGTGTAAATAATTGTACCCAATAAAATGATACCTAGTAATCCAGCGATTACTTTTAAACTGTTATTGTGTTTTGTCTCAGTCATAATTAAAGTATTAATTAACCCTTAGTTGATTTTACTTTTTGTTAAAAGTTGATTGTTTGTATACGACTATATACGTCGCAATTGAACTTTTAGATTTTTTTGTGGAAAAAAAATTTTATTTCACACAATAAATAAATCTTAACCTTAATTTTATACAATCATTCAACCTTTATCACTGTCATGTCCCTAGAAATAATATCTTTTGAGCCCAAATATGCGCCTGCCTTTAAAGCGCTGAATATAGCTTGGTTGGAGAAATACTTTTATGTAGAATCACATGATGCCGATCTCTTGGAAAACTGTGAACAGACCATTATCAACAAAGGAGGCTTTATATTCTTTGCTAAGTACCAAGACGCCATAGTTGGATGTTTTTCCTTTATTAAGATTGAAGAAAATATATACGAACTAGGCAAAATGGCCGTAGATCCACAATATCAAGGTTTAAAAATTGGCCAGGCACTGATGGACCATGCCATAGCATTTGCCAGAACAAAAAATTGGAATAAAATACTGCTCTATTCCAATACGAAGTTGGAAAATGCCATTTATATCTATACAAAATACGGTTTTCAAGAAATAGATTTGGAGTCCAATACTCCCTATGAGCGAAGTAATATTAAAATGGAATTGTTAATTGATTGATATTCTTTATAAGGGTAATAGATTTATCGATTCAAATCCATATACTTTCAACCTATTCTAAGATACCTTTAACTCAAAACAATTAATTTATGAGAACTATAGTACTACTACTTACAGTTTTTTCTTCCATGCTAACAGCATGCAAGAATGCCCCTAAGGAAAAGTCCAATGAACCTATGGCTACGGAGATTACTCCCCCTAAAAAGGTAAAAGAAGAACTAAAAATTGTTCCTATTGAACATGCAAGTACAGTTATGGAATGGGGAGACATTACCATTTATGTAGATCCAGTTGGTGGTGCATTGGCTTATGACGGACAAAGGCAGCCCGATCTAATTCTAATTACTGATATCCATGGAGATCATTTCAGCCTTGAGACGCTGCAGGAACTAAATACTGAAAAGGCAAAAATCATAGTACCTCAAGCGGTGGCCGATAAAATGCCATCTGAGTTTGCCACACAATTGGATATCTTGAACAACGGGGATTCCAAAGAGCGATATGGTATTACCGTTGAGGCTGTTCCGATGTACAACTTAAGAAAAGAAGCTCTTCAAATGCATCCTAAGGGAAGAGGTAATGGTTACGTCCTTAACATGGGTGGTAAACGTATTTATTTTTCAGGAGATACGGAGGATATTCCTGAAATGCGCTCCTTGGAAAATATTGATACCGCTTTTATATGTATGAACCTTCCATACACAATGACAGAGGAAAGTGCAGCGGAAGCGGTATTGGAATTTCAACCCAAGGAGGTGTACCCTTACCATTACAGAGGCAACCCAAATGTTAGTGATGTTACTAAATTTAAAGCCTTGGTTGAAAAAGGAAATCCAGCCATTAATGTCGTTCAGCTGGACTGGTATCCAAAGGAATCATACTAACTGAATAGCATAAAAAAATCCCGTTGAAGGACGGGATTTTTTTTATTACTCTTATTTATGGTCAACCTAGCGGATCAATTTTTTGTACTTGATACGTTTAGGCATTAAATCTCCCCCTAAACGTTTCTTCTTATTTTCCTCATAATCAGAGAACGACCCTTCAAAGAAATATACTTGGGAATCCCCTTCAAATGCAAGGATGTGTGTACAGATCCTATCCAAAAACCATCTGTCGTGGGAAATGACCACGGCACAGCCTGCAAAATTTTCCAAACCTTCTTCCAAAGCTCGTAAAGTATTTACATCAAGATCATTGGTAGGCTCATCCAATAACAGAACGTTACCTTCTTCTTTTAAGGTCATGGCCAAATGCAATCTATTGCGTTCCCCACCGGATAACATATCTACCTTTTTATTTTGTTCACTTCCTGAAAAGTTAAACCTGCTCAGATAAGCTCTGGAGTTAACTTGTCTACCTCCCATCATGATCAGCTCCTGCTCATCACTGAAGTTTTGCCAAATCGTTTTCTCTGGATTAATATTGGAATGTTTCTGATCCACATAGGCGATCTTTGCAGTGTCTCCTACTACAAACTCTCCACTATCAGGCTTCTCTTCCCCCATGATCATTTTAAAAATAGTAGTTTTACCAGCTCCGTTTGGCCCTATTACCCCTACTATACCTGCTTGAGGCAGTTTAAAATTCAAGTCCTCATAAAGCAATTTATCGCCATAGGCCTTACTAACCCCAATAGCCTCGATTACATTGGTTCCCAATCTTGGGCCATTTGGAATATAAATTTCCAAATTCTCATCCAATTGTTTCTGATCCTGACTCAGTAATTTATCGTAATTTTTTAAACGTGCCTTTTGTTTGGTCTGTCGACCTTTTGCTCCCTGACGTACCCATTCCAGCTCACGCTCCAATGTTTTCTGTCTTTTTGAAGCTACCTTGCTTTCATCGGCCATTCTTTTGGACTTTTGCTCCAACCAAGAGGAGTAATTCCCTTTCCAAGGAATACCTTCACCCCTGTCCAATTCCAAGATCCATCCGGCCACGTTATCAAGAAAGTATCTATCGTGAGTTACGGCAATTACCGTTCCTTTATATTGCGCCAAATGGTGCTCCAACCAATGCACAGACTCAGCATCTAAATGGTTGGTAGGTTCATCCAATAGCAATATTTCTGGTTCTTGTAACAATAACCTACAGAGTGCCACTCGTCTTCTTTCCCCTCCTGAAAGTACCCCAATTTTCTTGTCGGGCTCCGGGGTGCGCAGAGCATCCATGGCAATTTCTAATTTCGTATCCAATTCCCAAGCATCCGAGGCGTCTATCTTATCCTGAAGTTCTGCCTGTTTGTCCATAAGCTTTTGCATCTTATCTGCATCCTCATAAACCTCGGGAAGACCAAACATATCGTTGATCTTATTATATTCGTCTAAAATAGCAACCGTATCGGCCACCCCTTCTTTAACAACCTCTAAAACCGTTTTGGATTCATCCAATTGCGGTTCTTGTTCCAAATAACCAACTTTATACCCTGGAGAGAATACTACGTCTCCCTGAAAGTTTTTATCTACCCCGGCGATAATTCTCAACAAAGTAGACTTACCAGACCCGTTAAGACCCAAGATTCCAATCTTGGCCCCGTAAAAGAAACTCAGATAAATATTTTTTAATACAGGTGTATTGGCTGTCTTATAGGTTTTGGTAACCCCAGACATGGAAAAAATGACTTTCTTATCGTCAGACATAAAATAATTTGATTAAAATTGTTGATTTGGCTAAGTTATACCCTACCCTTTAAGGCATTAAATACCCAAGCAATGGCAAAAAAACCAATACCCACTGCTGCAAACCCCCATCCTGCAATATCTTTATATCTAAAAGCCCCTAGAGCAATCAACGAAAGGCCTACAATAATCATTATAAAGGTCGCCCATGCAAGCACGGTATTCTTGTTCATTCCCATATTCGATTTGTTTTTTTTGGTACCGACAAATATCGTAATTTTTAAAAGATTATATAAACGAAACGCAAAAACTTTAGGATTCAAAAGGAAAGACAATGCCCGTTTGTTTCCTTATCTGGTCCAATATTTCGATCAACTCCAAACTGTTCTTATGAGACCAAAGATCACTTTCTAACTTTCCCGAGGTCAAACAGGAATTCACCTCTTCAATTTCGTGGCTATATCCCTTCCCTATGGTAGGTTCCAAAATATCCTCCTTTTCTCCATTGCTCTCCATGGAAAAGCCATTGGTCTCGTGCCATCTTGGGTGTATGTAAATGGATCCTTTGGTACCGGTAATCTTAACCTTCATTTCAGAATTGCTGGTCAGGCCCGAATAGAGCATCGCATGGGCCTTATCGTATTCAAAAACTAACGAAGTCTGGATTTCTGCACCTGTTTTATGAAATTTCGAGGAGGCCAATATTTTAGTTGGTTTCCCTAGCAGCAGATAGGCCAAAAATATGGGGTAAATTCCTATGTCCAAAAGGGAACCCCCGGCTAGAGCAGGGTTTAGCAATCTTCCATCTTCCTCCCTGTCCAAGGCATAAAAAGCAAAATCTGCCTGGAGGTAACTCAAATCACCAATTTTTTGTTCGTCTACCAGTTCCTTTATTTTCCTAATAGTCGGATTGAACCTGGACCAAAGAGCTTCCATTAAAAATACATTGTTCTTCTGGGCCGCGGCAATCATTTTCTTTACTTCATCGCTGTTTACGCCCATGGGCTTTTCGCACAAAACGTGTTTTCCGTGTTCCATGGCAGCAATGGCCAATGTGGCATGTTGTGTATGTGGGGTGGCAATATAGATGACATCTACATCAGGAGAATTAAAAAGTTCCTCATAACTGCCATAGGCATATTTTGCATTGTATTCTTTGGCAAAATCAGCAGCCCTGTTCAAATTCCTTGAGGCTACCGCTACCAACTCAGAGGTCCTTGTTAGTAATAAATCTTTTGTAAAACTATGGGCTATCCGGCCAGGGCCCAAGATGCCCCATCGTATTTTGTTTTCCATTTTCAACTTAAGTTTTGTCAAAGTTAATCAATATAACTCCTTATCTTTATGCCTCAAAAAGAAACTATTTTCAGGAATGGATATAAACTTCAACAAAAACGAAGACCATAATAAATTACTTCTCTCATCCTTAAAACATCGCTTGTCCAAAGTACATTTGGGAGGTGGAAAAAGCAGAATAGAAAAACAGCACTCGCAAGGAAAATTGACCGCTAGGGAGCGTATCGATTACTTATTGGACAAAGGAAAGAAATCCATAGAAATAGGCGCTTTCGCTGGAGAAGGAATGTATGCCGAACACGGTGGGTGTCCCTCTGGTGGCGTTGTTATCAAAATAGGATACATACAGGGCAAACAATGTATTGTTGTTGCCAATGATGCAACGGTTAAAGCTGGTGCCTGGTTTCCTATTACGGCGAAGAAAAACCTAAGGGCCCAAGAAATTTCCATTGAAAATAGGTTGCCCATCATTTATTTGGTGGATAGTGCCGGAGTGTATCTTCCAATGCAGGATGAAATATTTCCGGATAAAGAACATTTTGGACGCATTTTTAGAAATAATGCCGTTATGAGCAGTATGGGCATCACCCAAATAGCTGCGGTAATGGGCAGTTGCGTTGCCGGGGGGGCTTATTTACCAATCATGAGTGATGAAGCTCTGATCGTTGACAAAACAGGTAGTATATTCTTGGCAGGAAGTTATTTGGTGAAGGCGGCTATAGGAGAAAGTATAGACAATGAAACCTTGGGTGGAGCTACCACACATTGTGAAGTTAGTGGCGTAACAGATTACAAGGCAAAGGACGATAAGGATGCCTTGGATACCATAAAAAATATTGTCGGTAAAATTGGTGATTTTGATAAGGCTGGATATAATAGAACAGCCTCCAAAAAGCCCATTGAAAAGCCGGAAGACATTTACGGCATCTTACCTGCTTCACGTTCCGATCAATATGATATGCTGGAAATTATTAAGCGATTGGTAGACGATTCTGATTTTGAACAGTATAAAGAAGGGTATGGAAAAACCATATTAACAGGCTACGCGCGGATCGACGGGTGGGCTGTGGGTATTGTTGCCAACCAAAGAAAAGTAGTGAAGACCACCAAAGGGGAAATGCAATTTGGAGGGGTCATTTATTCTGACTCAGCGGATAAGGCCACCCGTTTTATAGCCAATTGTAACCAAAAGAAGATACCCTTGGTCTTTTTACAGGATGTCACCGGATTTATGGTGGGAAGCAAAAGCGAACATGGCGGAATAATTAAGGATGGCGCAAAAATGGTCAATGCCGTTAGCAACTCGGTTGTGCCCAAATTTACAATAGTAATAGGCAATAGTTATGGGGCTGGAAATTATGCCATGTGCGGCAAGGCCTTTGATCCACGATTCATTGTGGCTTGGCCCAGTGCCGAATTGGCCGTAATGAGCGGAAATTCTGCTGCCAAAGTGTTGTTACAGATAGAAAAAGCCTCTTTAAAAAAGAAGGGGGAAACCATCACTGAAAAAAAGGAGGCCGAGCTTTTCGCTAAAATAAAGGACCGTTATGATGACCAAGTGTCTCCATATTATGCGGCTGCAAGGATATGGACAGATGCAGTAATCGATCCTTTGGAAACCAGAAATTGGATTTCCTTGGGAATTGAGGCCGCTAATCACGCACCTATAGAAAAGAAATTTAATTTAGGGGTCCTACAGGTTTAATTTTTTTATATCGCTTATTTTCAGTAATTTAATAGGAGTAATTTTAATCTTTTCAATCATGGGAACTATTAAAACACTCAACAAATGGGCGAATAAACACACGTATTATCCCCTTGACCTATTGCGTATTGCCTTAGGGCTATTTCTTTTCATAAAAGGCTTATATTTTATTGGCAACACCCAAATGATCATGGAACTCATTGCTCCATTAAAAGGGTTTGCGGGTAGTATGCTGGCGGTCCATTACGTGGCACCGGCACATCTCATCGGAGGCCTTCTTATTATTTTTGGATTATATACCCGATGGGCCGTACTTACTCAGTTGCCAATAATAATTGGTGCAGTCCTCATTAATTTTATAGGGGAAATGAATACCACCAATCTAATTTTGGCCATAACAGTATTTATTGTGTGTGTTTTCTTTCTTTTTTATGGGTCGGGAAAACATTCTACAGACTATTACCTCAAAATGGAATCTTGACGATACGATTGGAACAATTGCAATTCCTTCCTGTACATAGCTGAAAGGCTTATGACCAGGCCATGTTTATACTATTCCACCTGAAGTGTGGCAATATTTAATTTTTGAAGTGGCTCTGTGAAATTGACCAGGACTTCTCTTTTAGTTTGAGCGGGTGCCCCAAAATTTTCATAAATGCTGCATTTTAATGTAAAGCTCTCCTTTTTATTGTTGCTACCACTGCCTAAAAAGGTTGCATTGAAAACCCATTTTCCCTTTACGTCCCCATAAAATTCAAATTCCTCACTGCTGTATCCATTGGATATCTCATCTTCAATTCTTTCCGGATTGGACAACGTACTGTGGTCCCATTTAAAAAATCTATTTTGAGGATTTACAAATTGTAGTTCAAAATCAGCCCTTGGGGTATTCCACTCAAAAACCAAACGCACATTGTATTTTAAATTATTGAGGTATTTAGGATCTACTGTGGTCGTATTCAATTCACTCCTATGAAGAAATAGAATATTACGAATTTCACGATCCAGGGTTTTTGATATCACCTCCTTGTTTAATGTAGCACTTATAGTGCCCTTATCCAGTGCCATTAATCGATCTAGAGCCGGTTGCCACTTTCCTTGGTCCCTTAATGCCATAGCAATGTCCAAATAAGATTGTACCATTTTGGGATCTACACTTATAATTCTCTCATTTATCTGCACAACTTCCTTAAATGCTCCAATGGAAGATAGTGCCAGTGCAGCTGATTTTAATTTAGCAATATCCTCAGGGAATAATTCGACAACATTGGATAAGACACGAATTGCAAGTGTTGG
Source organism: Sediminicola sp. (assembly GCA_041602195.1). Taxonomy (GTDB): domain Bacteria; phylum Bacteroidota; class Bacteroidia; order Flavobacteriales; family Flavobacteriaceae; genus Sediminicola. Next base: position 10,494 of record JBFIGS010000073.1, read on the forward strand.
GTTGTCCCGTTTAAAATAATTAAAGGCATCCATATAAAATTGAACACTACTACCATTAAAATTACGTAGGGCTATATAATTTTCGTAAGCTTCCTTTGGTGAGGTGGATTTTAGCAACGATTTATAAACAGGGGTGAAAGTAGATTCTTCCAAATCGCTATCCTCTTCATAAATATTGTTCTTTAAACGGGCCAAATCCTGTTTCTCCCCATTTACTATTGGTGTCTTTGAGCTTTTTGTAGTAATCAATATAACCCCATTGGCGCCTAGGGTACCATATTTCGTGGTAGCTGCCATCCCCTTTAATACCGTAATATCCGCTATGTTGTCAGGATTTAAAAACCCGAAATTTGCC
>JBFIGS010000074.1:0-10775 GCA_041602195.1 Sediminicola sp.
AGTGTATCCATTAGAAATGTTAGAAACAGTAATAGTAGACGATGAAATAAAAGCGATACAAGGACTATCATGGGAGCTTACCAACTTTAGCAATGAGGTAAAGGTTGTTGCGTCCTTTACCAATCCTTATGAGGCTTTGGACTATCTGGAAAAGAACACCCCGGATTGTCTTTTTTTAGATATTGAAATGCCCGCTATGGATGGCTTTCAGTTTATTCAAAAGATAACCAACAAGAATTTCCCAGTGGTTATCACCACTGCATACAACCAATACGCGATAAAGGCATTGAAAAATGAAGCCATAGACTACCTATTAAAACCAATAGATAGTGATGACCTCAGCGAAACAATTGCTAAGATCAAAAAATTCAATCAAAAGCATTATAGTGCCGATAAGTTGGAAAAAATATTGATGAATTTCAACAATAATGCTATTCAGAAGAAAATAACCATCAATACAGACGGCAAACTACTTTTTCTTGAAAACCACGAAGTCCTTTATGCAGAATCCGATGGCAATTACACCACCCTATTTCTAACTGACGGACAAAAAATACTACTTACCAAAAAATTAAAGGAAGTCAATGAAATGTTGCCGAAAGAGTGTTTCTTTCGAGTCCACAACTCATACATTATCAACCTTAATAAAATAAAGGAATTCCTAAAAACAGATGGGTACGTAGTATTGTCATCCGATCATAAAATCCCTGTATCTCGCCAGAAAAGATCTGATTTCCTAGATATGTTATAAGAATTAGTCAGGATTCCCCATGTTTATAAATAATACATCCCACAAAGATTCATATTACTGTTTAAGGAAGTCTATCTTGTTCTTGTTTGTTGCACTTTTACTACTGGCCATGGGCCATGCGCAAAACATTTCAGACAAGCAAAAAAATACCATTGCCGAAATTTTACAAAATCAACCAAGGACCAATAAGGAATTGGAAGCAGCCTTAAAAGCTGTGCCTCAGGACACCATCCTTCTCAATTATTTCCTTAATTCTTCCAGAATTAAAAAATACTATTTAGGTCAATCTTTTGCTTTAAACCAATTAGGTACAATTTATCAAAACCTATCCCTCTTTGACAAGGCCATATCATTTCACCAAGATGCTTTATCTAAAGCTGATTTGGCAGATAGCCCTGAACTTAAAATTTATAGCTTAAACATGTTGAGCTTGGCCTATATGAGGAAAAATGCAATACAATCCGCCCTCGATTATGCTCAATTTGCATTTGACCTGGCAGATAAAATCGAAAACCCTTCAGATGACATAAAAAGGAGTAAAAACGTGTCACTGAATAGAATAGGCAACATTTACAAAAACTTGGAGCAATGGGAATTAGCCGTTCCAAGATTTCAGGAAGCCGTAGCATTGGAAAAAAAATTAGGCAATACCATGGGGCTTGCCATTAACCATCAGGATATAGGTGAAAGTTTAGAGGCACAAGGAAAGCTCAAAGAGGCATTGAGCAGTTATTATACCGCTTTAGCCTATAATGAAAAGGCAGGATCAACCAGCATTTATTTAAAATCCAACTTGGGAATCGCCCATATTTATGTGCACCAGGATAAATTAGACGAAGGACTACGTATTTTAGAATCACTTCTTGCCCCTGCCAAAGAATTGGGGAATATGGAATTAATTTCCGAGATCTATATCAATATGGGTTGGACGTTCTTGCAACGCCTTCAATATGATAAGGCCAAGGAAAATCTCATTAAGGGCTTCGAGATTGCCCAAAACTACAAACTTGACAGCGAAATGGAAGAAGCCTACGTGTTTCTATCCGATCTAAGCGCAAAACAGGGTGAGTACAAAGCCTCCCTAGAATATTACAAAAAAGCGAGAGGAATAGAAAGACGAACCATAAATGACAGAAACAGACGCTATGTAGCAGATCTCATCAACCGTTCGGAAACCGAAAAAATGAACAGTCAACTTGAAGTGTTGGCCAAAGAAAACGAGATTGTAAAATTAAAATTGCGAAAGAATCAAACTACCTTGTTGATCAGCGGGTTTGCACTGGCATTGTTGGCAAGTATACTATATATCCTTTTCTACCAGCGACAATTGAAGAATGAAAAACAAATATTGACTCTAGAATCAACCATGCTCCGTAGTCAAATGAATCCACATTTCTTATTCAATTCCCTAAATTCCATAAAACTATATATTATCAACAATGAGAAGAAGAATGCGGTACACTACCTCAATAAATTCTCAAAATTGATCCGTAAAATTTTGGAAGCTTCCTCTGTACGGGAAATATCATTGGCAGATGAACTGGAAACTGCTCAACTTTACATGAATATTGAGAACATTAGGTTTAATGAGGAGATCGATTTTGACGTAGTGATTGATGAAAATGTAGATATACACACCATTAAAATACCCTCTTTGATCCTTCAGCCCTTTTTGGAAAACTCACTATGGCATGGACTTTCGGCTAAGGAAGGTCAGAAAAGCATAGAATTGCGGATAAGCAAAGAAAACAAGCATTTTACAAATATTACCATTACAGACAATGGCATAGGAAGGGAGACCTCTGAAAAAAACAAAAAAAATAGGGTCATCAAACGAAAATCTGTGGGCATCAATATTACCAAAGAACGTTTGGCCAATTTTTCGAAGGACTACCAAAACTCATTTACCGTGGATATTTTGGATTTATATGACGATCAAAATCGTCCTTGTGGCACTAAAATAAGTCTTAATATCCCCGCTATTTAGCGTGTTCATTGGCCACTTCCTCTAGCTCACCATACCATTTTTTGCCGAATTTTCTAATGAGTGCCTCCTTTACAAACTTATAGATAGGAACCTGAAGTTCTGCTCCCAAAGCACATGCCGGGTCACAAATTTCCCATTTATGGTAGTTCACAGCAGTAAATTCTGTGTATTCCTTAATGCGAACAGGGTACAAATGACACGAAACAGGTTTTTTCCATTTGGTAGCGCCCTGATTATAAGCTTCTTCCAGGCCACATTTTGTAATACCATCATCGGAAAAAACAACATATGCACACTCACTCCCATTTACCAAAGGAGTTTCCCATTCTCCGTCTTCTCCCTTTACAAACGCGCCCTGCTCTTCAATAGCAGCAATACCCTCAGGCCTCAAAAATGGTTTGACATCACTATAAATGTTCACCAATATTTCGGTCTCTTTATCCTCCAAGGGTGCCCCAGCCTCCCCATCAATACAACAACCTCCCTTGCAGGCATTCAGATTGCACACAAAATCTTTCTCAATAATTTCCTCGGACACCAAGGTTTTACCTAATTGGAACATAATTCGTAAATATGGCGCAAAGATACCTCTTTCATCATAAAATGAGGTAGAATAATTTCCATTATGACCACCTAAAGCATTTAAGAAAACGTAATTTTGCAGGATTAAAAAAAGTTCAACATGCAATTTAATTTCAATTTCAAGGAAATATTTACCGCAAGTATGATTCTATTCGCCGTAATTGATATTGTTGGTAGTATTCCTATTATTATATCCCTTCGAAACAAGGTGGGACATCTTCATTCGGGCCGAGCCTCCATTGTCGCGGCCTGCATCATGATAGCCTTTTTGTTTATTGGGGAAGAAATATTAAAGTTGATTGGGATAGATGTCAATTCCTTTGCCGTGGCAGGATCCTTTATTCTTTTCTTTTTGGCCATCGAAATGATTTTGGGAATCTCACTTTATAAAGACGATATCCCGGAGACGGCATCCATCGTTCCGATAGCCTTCCCATTGATCGCGGGAGCAGGAACCATTACAACGCTACTCTCTTTGCGATCTGAATTCCTGGTAGAAAATATTATTGTTGCGGTAATCGTAAATATTATTTTTGTTTATCTGGTCCTGAAGTCCTCTAGGAAGATAGAAAAGGTATTGGGTAAAAATGGCTTAGGTGTGATTAGAAAAGTTTTTGGCGTAATTTTACTGGCCATTGCGGTGAAGTTATTTGCCAGCAACATCAACGAATTATTTTAAATTTGCATAAGACCCGTTAGTTTTTGAGGGTCATATTCTTTAAGTATTAAAATTATGAACAGAATTCTAAGCATTATCCTGATTACCTTGGCCATTGCTTTAATTGCCTACAATGTGACTTTAATCAATTTTGAAAATCCATTGGAAGGTGATAGTATAATTGCCATTATCGGAATAGTGGCCTCCCTTTGTGCCATAGTACTTTTATTGATATTTATAGCTTCAAAAAAAATTCAGGAGAAGGTTGATGAAAAGTAATACCTAGTTTCCGTTACTCTTTAATTCTTTTATGGATTTTGGGATTGTCCAATTCCAAGACCTTTTGCAGCATGGCATCGCTCTCATTTTTGATCTTTGCATAGATATTTGGATCATACAACTGCTCTGCCAAAGAAGCTTTTATATATAATTTGATCTTATCTTCCAGATCGTAATATGCCAAATTTAAGTTTCTAATGGCCGTAATACCTTCGGCGTATTTGATGAATTTCTCAAATAAGATATCATCTACTTTATAGTTATAAATGAAGTCGTTCTTGGACAAATAGGAATACCTATTTCTATCCTCATCCAAGTGCTCAAATACGAAGCGTGATATTAATCCCAAACTCTCTATAGATTCTATAGTCTCCATTTCATTGGAACCTATGGGTACAAAAACATCAGGAATAATTCCCCCGCCCCCGTAAACTACTTTTCCTTTTGGGGTAGTGAACTTTAGGGAATCTGCCACTTTGATACTGTCTACGGAAAGCAGCTCCCCATTGTGGTATCTATTCGTAAACTTTTCGTAATAGTCCTTGTTTCCGTTCTTATAATCCTTCTGAATGGACCTTCCCGTAGGGGTGTAGTATCTGGAAATAGTTAAGCGTACTGCCGAGCCATCTCCAAGATCCATTTCCCGTTGCACAAGGCCTTTCCCAAAAGAACGACGTCCTATGATGGTTCCTATGTCATTGTCCTGCAAGGAGCCTGCAATAATTTCACTTGCTGATGCCGATCTTTCATTGATGAGCACATATACCGGTTTGTCCTCAAAATCGCCTTTTTTGGTGGCGAACGATTTGTTTATTTTTCCGTTTTTATTTTTAGTGAACAGAATAAGCTTTTTATCTGGCAAAAACTCATCAGCAATCTCCTCCGCAATCCCCAAATACCCTCCAGGGTTATCTCTAAGATCCAAGGTCAACTTCCTTGCACCCTGATTTTGTAACGTATTTAAAGCTGCTTTAAACTCTTTGTAAGATGATTCCGCAAAACGATTCAACTTAATATATCCCATATCAGGGGTTAGCATATAGTAGGCCTCCACACTTTTAATAGGAATTAAATCCCTCTTTATGCTCACATTGAATTTCCTGTTGTCTTTCTTCCGAAAGATATTCAAGTTTACTTTAGAGCCTTCTTTTCCTTTCAGCTTTTCTACAATAGAACTATTGGGCATGTTCTTTCCAAAAAGGGTATCTGTATCTGCTACCAAAATACGATCTCCTGCCTGAAGCCCCTTTAAGTAACTAGGTCCATTCTCCACGGTACGGATAACGGCAATGGTATCTTTGTACATGTAAAAATTTACGCCGATGCCCACAAAATCACCTTTCATGTTCTCCGAGACCTTCTTCATTTCCTCTTTTGGGATATAAACGGAATGTGGGTCCAGCTTGTCCAGGATATTATTTACCGTAACATCAACGATACTATCCGTATTGATATCGTCCACATACTCATAATCAATATAATCTATAAGCCTATTAAGCTTATCCTTTTTTGAATTGGTAGTGAACAGTTTTTCTGGAGAATCATTAAAGTGTAACTTTCCGCCAATTAAGATGCCTATCGCAAGTGCCAATGCAATAACTGTAGGCCATATATAACTGTATTTGCTTTTCATAAGTTACTTTTTACGAACTGAATTCCTCAATAGGCATAAAAGTGATTTCTACCCCAGCCTTCTCTAAAAATTGCAATCCCGAATCATCTTTATACGCTCTCTGGTATACCACACGTTTTATACCAGATTGATGGATCAGCTTACTACATTCCTTACAAGGTGAAAGGGTGATATATAAAGTAGCACCCTCACAGGATTGAGTAGAGGACGCCACTTTTGAAATTGCATTGGCTTCTGCATGGAGCACATACCATTTGGTATACCCTTCACCGTCCTCACAGCTATTCTCAAAACCGGTTGGAGTTCCGTTGTAACCATCGGATATGATCATCCTATCCTTTACGATAATGGCGCCTACCTGCTTGCGCTTGCAATAGGACAATTTGCCCCATTCACTTGCCATTCTCAAATAAGCGGTATCATATTTTTTTTGCTTCTTGTTCTCCATCAATACTTTAAATCATCATTACTCGCGAAAGACCTATCATCTACCCATGACCCATTACAACCTCAAAGGTACACTAATATACCCTCTTTGTAATATTCCGACAACCTATTAAGGTTAATATTTAGTGAAAATCTACCAAGGATAAGTTTCTACCAACATGGGGATCACAATTGCGATAATTAATATGGAAGCAACCCCTATAAAGAGCGGCCCCCTTACCTTCGCCATTGATTGTATTAGGTAAGATAGTAGCAATACACAAAGGATTATAAATACCTGGGAAAGTTCTATACCAGTGGCAAAACCTAGTAAAGGCATCAGCTTTTGCTCTTCTTCTGCCATCAACATTTTAAAATAATTGGAAAAGCCAAATCCATGGATCAACCCAAAAAATGCCGTTGCAAACAAATGTATACCGGTATTCTTGTTTTCAAGGGATTTAACGGCATGCCATAGATTGAATAAGGCGGTGAACAAAATGGTGATAGGAATTAGAAATTCAATCAAGGCAACATCCATAGTAACCAGATCATAAACCGACAGTGCCAAAGAAAGACAATGGGCAACGGTAAAGACTGTTGCCAACAATAATACCTTTTTCCAATCCTTGAAAGTAAACGGTATTGCCAAGGCCGAAAGAAAAAGAATGTGATCGTATGCGTTAAGGTCTAAAACATGATCCAGACCCATTTGAAGGTAGAACCAGAAATTTTCCATAAATGGTTTGGTTATCGTTGATTATTGATAAATATCCTAAAAAAACCTCAAATATTACAAACCGCGTTCCATTTGAATGGTCTCATAAGCCTTTTGAACCTCTTTGAACTTTTCCTCAGCACCCTTTTTTATTGCCTCATTCTCGGTATTTACCCTATCTGGATGGTATTTTTTAGCCATGGTCCTATATGCTTTTTTTACCTCCTCATCGGATGCAGATCTTTCAATTTCCAAGATCTTATACGCTGTATCGGCAGATTTTACAAACATGGCCTTTATGCTTTCAAAATCGATCATGCCCACGTTCAAATACCCGGCAATTTCCTTTATTTTTTCAATCTCAAGAGGGCTTATACTTCCGTCGGACTGCGCAATCCCGAACAAAAAGTGCAGTAATTGGAGTCGCACCTCATACCTCGTGCGCTGATTGAGATAGGCGCATATTCTGGCAGCAGAGATCTCTCTCTTTTTGATTACCTCGTTAAAAGTTCTGAAAATAGCATTTGCTTTATCCTTGCCATAGGTACTCAAGAAATACTGCCTCACATAATCCAGCTCCCTCTGGGTAACATTGCCATCGGCCTTGATGACAACAGAACATAAGGAAAGAAGGTTCAATTCAAAATCTGCAGGGGACACACTTTGACTGGATCCACCTCCAAAAACCGACCCGCCTCCTGAACCCCGGTTCCTAAGGCTATCAATATAACTCCCAATCAAAAAACCTACTATAGCACCTGGAAACCTAAGCACATAATACCCCAAGATGGCGGCAAACCATTTTATCATCCTACAAAATTTTTCCAAAGATATAATATTACAAGAGAAAAGAACCCCTAATGAAAAGTTAAGGCACATGCAGTAAATGATACAAAATGGTTACCTTTGTCAGATATCTAAATCATTAAAAATTAGACTATGTATCCTGCAGAATTAGTTAAACCAATGAGACAAGATCTGGCATCTGCCGGATTTGAAGAATTATATACGGCCGAAGCTGTTGAGAAGGCCATCAATCAAGAAGGTATTACTTTAGTAGTGGTTAACTCAGTTTGTGGTTGTGCCGCCGCCAATGCAAGGCCTGCCGCTAAAATGAGCCTAAAGAACAGTAAAAAACCAGACCATTTGGTAACGGTATTTGCTGGGGTTGATACGGAAGCGGTAAATGCCGCAAGGGGACTTATGGTTCCTTTTCCTCCATCTTCTCCAAGTATGGCCTTGTTCAAAAATGGCGAATTGGTGCACATGATTGAGCGCCACCATATTGAGGGAAGACCAGCAGAAATGATCGCTGAGAACCTGATGGAAGCCTATAACGAATTCTGTTAATTTATATTTCCCTGCCTTTTTTAAGGTTCTAGGAATAACAGAGAAAAAAATAAAAAGAGAAATCATGCTAGTCATGGTTTCTCTTTTTATTTTTGTGTCATGCAAAAAATATTGGCCTACCCCTTCTCAGTCATTTACCAGATTTTATTTGGCCTTACCTTGTTGGTATTCCACCCCATCCAATGGATCGCCTTTAATGTATTTGGATACCCCGCTTTAAAAAGAACTGTCAGTATTTTAAATTTTTGCCTTCTGCGATGCTCCAACGTTCTTGGAACCACATATACCTTTAACAACCCGTACGACATCCCAACTGACCGGCCTTTGATCATTGTTGCCAATCATCAGAGCATGCACGATATTTCGCCCATAGTTTGGTATATGAGGAAACATCATCCAAAATTTGTGAGCAAACAAGAACTCGGAAAAGGCATCCCCAGCGTATCCTATAATTTAAGGCATGGGGGATCCGTGTTGATTGACCGAAAGGATAGCAGGCAGGCTTTGACTGAAATTGCCAAACTTGGAAAATATATAGAAGCCCATAACCGCAGTGCCGTTATCTTTCCTGAAGGCACAAGAAGTAAAACGGGGCATCCCAAAAAGTTCCAGACCATGGGGCTGAAAATATTAATGAAAAATGCGCCTTCGGCTTTGATCGTACCCATAAGCATCAATAATTCTTGGAAAATGTTGCGCTACGGAAAATTCCCTAATGCCTTGGGGAACCATATCACGCTAGATGTGCACCAACCGCTCGAAATCAGTGAAGATAAGGATGCACTCATTGCCAAAGTAGAACAACAGATCACTTCTGGAATAACTTCATTTGCATGACAAATACCGAAATAGTTGAAGAAACCATTGCCTTTGTGAAGGAAACCCTTAAAGGCGCTGAAGGCGGGCATGACTGGTTCCACATTCAGCGTGTCTTTAAAAATACCCTGCTGATTGCCAAGGATGAGCGGGTAAATATCTTAGTGGTCAGCCTAGGAGCCCTTTTACATGATATTGCCGACGCAAAATTTCATGGTGGTGACGAATCCATCGGCCCCAAACTCGCCACGGAATTTTTAACCTCCCTAAAAGTTGACCCACAAGTTATTGACCATGTCGTAAAAATTATTGAAAATATATCCTATAAATCCAGTTTAGAACCTGGGAAAGATAAGTTTACCTCTCTAGAATTAGCTGTAGTCCAAGATGCCGACCGTTTAGATGCCATTGGCGCTATAGGTATTGCAAGGGCCTTTAATTACGGTGGCTTTAAAAATAGGGAGCTTTACAATCCCGATATTGCACCCAACCTAAAAATGTCCAAAGAGGAATACAAAAAATCCACTGCCCCTACGATCAACCATTTCTACGAAAAGTTGTTGTTGTTAAAAGATAAGATGAATACTGAAAGTGGTAAGAAAATAGCAGCACAAAGACATCAGGTCATGTTGGATTATTTGGAGCAGTTCTTTATAGAATGGAACGGAAACTCTTAAAGGCACATTCATCGCCGATGGATTAGACGCCAATTGTACAAATACTGTCTTTGTAGTTTTCATTTTTTTGTATCTTCAAGCAGAAAATTAGAATCCGACCAAAATGCAAAGAAGAAAATTCATCAAAAATGTGGCTGCCACCTCGGCGGCCTTTTCCATTGTTCCCAGTTTTGTGCTTGGGAAAAACCATGTGCCTCCCAGTGATACCCTTTATGTTTCTGCATTTGGTGTTGGAGGACGTGGCGGAGGCGTTATACGGGAATTGACAGAGACCGGCAAAGTAAAATTTGTATCGTTCTGCGACGTGGATAAGCGCATGGTTACAGCTAGTCAGGCTCTTCATCCAAATGCCAAAATGTACAAGGACTTTAGAAAGGTTTACGATAAGCATTTGAAAGAAATAGATGCCATTATGGTGGCAACTCCGGATCATACCCATGCAACGATAGCGCTGCCGTTTATGCGTGCCAAAAAGCACGCCTATGTAGAAAAACCTCTTGCCCACAATATTTATGAGACTCGTTTAATGACGGAAGTGTCCAGAGAAAACGGGATCGTCACACAAATGGGAAACCAAGGGGCCTCCAGTGATGGTAGCCGACAGGCTAAAGAATGGATCAAATCTGGTATCATTGGGAAAATAGAAAAGGTTGATTGTTGGACCAACCGACCAGTATGGCCACAAGGCGTAAAAATACCCGTTGGCAAAGAAAATGTTCCTAAAGAGTTGGATTGGGACCTTTGGCTTGGGCCTGCAGCCATGAGGGACTATAACCCTGCCTACCTTCCATTCAAATGGAGAGGCTGGTGGGATTTTGGAACAGGAGCTTTAGGAGATATGGGCTGCCATATTATGGAGACTCCGTTCAGCACCTTGGACTTGGGCTACCCCACGGAA
>JBFIGS010000075.1:0-10719 GCA_041602195.1 Sediminicola sp.
ATAAGCTTTTCTGTCACCCAAGTCTTTCCATGGGAACTCTCAAATTTGGGACCAACAGTTACATTTGCCATTTACGCCTTGTTATCCCTTGGTGCTGTGATCTTCGTGTACAAATTTGTAATTGAAACCAAAGGAAGGACCTTGGAAGAAGTAGAAGAATTATTAATTAATAAATAGATTTTTACAATGAGGCAATTGCTATATGTTCTAAGTATATGTTTTTTAATCGGCTGCAAAAGCGACCCAAAGAAATCTGATATTCAACAGGCATTAGAGGATGGTCCGGCAAAGGTGGAGGTGACAAAATCCAATGGTAAATACCAACTTTTGGTAGATGGAAACCCTTTTTACATCAAAGGAGCAGGTTTGGAATTTGGAAACGTGGCGGCTTTAGCTGAACACAATGCCAATTCCTTTAGGACCTGGCGAACAGATAATGGTAGAAAATCTGTAAAGGAAGTTTTGGATGAAGCCCATAAATATGGCCTTATGGTAAGTATGGGTATCGAGGTGGAACGAGAGCGGCATGGATTTGATTACGATAATGAAGAGGCGGTTCAGAAACAAAAGGAGCGTATTAAAAAGGAGGTATTGGAGATCAAAGATCATCCGGCCCTGCTTATTTGGGTCATAGGCAATGAACTTAATTTAAATTATTCCAACCCGAAAGTTTGGGATGCCGTAAATGACATTTCTAAAATGATCCACGAATTGGATCCCAACCACCCAACTACGACAACTTTGGCAGGAATAGCCCAAAAGGAGATCAATTATATCAAGGAGCGTTGTGGGGATCTGGATATTTTATCTGTTCAGATGTACGGCGATCTGCCCGATGTTCCCAAGTTGATCAGAGAATATGGTTGGGACGGTCCTTATATGGTTACAGAATGGGGAGCAACTGGTCATTGGGAAGTGCCAACAACAGATTGGGGTGCGCCTATTGAAGAAAATAGCACCTTAAAAGCGAGTAATTACTTAAAGAGGTATAAAGGAGGAATAGCAGCAGATACCCTTCAATGTATTGGATCCTACGTGTTTTTATGGGGGAACAAACAAGAGCGAACTCCTACCTGGTATGGGATATTTTTGGAGAACGGTATGGAAACAGAGTCTGTTGGGGTTATGCATTACATCTGGAACGGTAAATGGCCGGATAATAGAACGCCTCAGATAGCGTCTTTTGTATTGGATGGAAAAACGGCTTACAATAGTGTAACGCTAGAAAAGGGTAAGGAATATATAGCACAGGTAATCATCAAGGATATTGAAAATGATCCTATTGCGTATAGATGGGAGATTTTGCCAGAAAGTGAAGAAGTAAAAGAGGGAGGCGATCATGAGGCCCGACCAGAATCTGTTACTATAGAAGGAATGGAGGAAAAAAATGGCATTTTAAAGTTTAAATCCCCTGCTCCAGGAAATTATAGATTGTTCGTTTATGCAGATGATGGGCATAACCATCAGGGAACTGCGAACATCCCTTTTCAGGTAAAATAACTATCCAAACAGATATATAAAAAACCTCAATTAGATACTTTTGTATTTAATTGAGGTTATAAATTTTTAACAATTAAACCAGGTTCCATGAAGGGAAAACAGATTTATATAGGAAAGAACCCAGCATATTTTACCGACTATGCGGTTAGTGGTGAATATGTAGAAATTGAAAACGAGACATATTATAAGATTTCGAATAACGATACCATGAGACCATTCTTTATGAGTATCGTAAGTGATTCCAACCATTGGATGTTCTTGTCCAGTAATGGAGGGATAACTGCAGGAAGAAAAGACTCCGATATGGCACTTTTTCCATATTATACGGATGATAAGATAACAGAATCTGCAGAGGTAACAGGTAGTAAGACTTTGGTGCAGGTCCATTTAAGCGATAAGACCACATTATGGGAGCCATTTTCGGAAAATCAAAAAGGAGTTTATAATATCCGTAGGAATCTCTTCAAAAATAAATTTGGAAATAAAATAGTATTTGAAGAGGTGAATTTGGATCTAGGGCTCACCTTCAGATATCATTGGAATTCTAGCAATGAATTTGGCTTTGTAAGAAAAAGCACCCTTATCAATAACAATGAAGAAGGGGTTCAGCTGACTCTTTTGGACGGGATTCAAAATATACTACCCTATGGCATATCTACAGCTTTACAAAATAACCGTAGCAATCTGGTGGATGCCTATAAGAAAAATGAACTAGAGGCAAAAATGGGATTGGGGATCTATGCCCTTAGTGCCATAATCGTTGATAAATCGGAACCCAGTGAAGCCTTAAAGGCTACCATAGCCTGGTCGTTAGGGTTGGAGAACTGTTCCTATTTGATATCATCACTGCAGATCGATAAATTTAGGAAAGGCTTGTCCATAGAACAAGAAGTAGAGGTCAAGGCCGAAAAATCAGCTTATTTTGTACATGCCAATTTAGAATTGGGCGCAAAGAAGGAGAAAAGTTGGCATATTGTAGCCAATGTGAATCAAGGTCCTAGTGATGTTGCATACATCTCCAATCTATTGCTGACCGAAAAGGACCTGCTCCAAAAGATCCAAGCAGATATAGACCTGGGTACAAGAAACCTGAAAGAATTGACAGCTGCCGCAGACGGATTTCAAGCTTCTGCAGATGAGCTTAAAACAACACGTCATTTTGCCAATGTGATGTTCAACATCATGAGAGGTGGAATTTTTGATAATAATTATCAGATCGAAGCCCAAGATTTTAAAACCTACCTGTCCAATGCCAATAAGGATGTTTTTAAAGGACATAAAGAAATCTTGAATCAACTTCCAGAGGTGTTCTCTTTGTCCCATTTGAAGGCGCTGACAAATAAAAATAATGATGCTGATTTTAAGCGATTATGTATGGAGTACATGCCCTTAAAATTTAGTAGAAGACATGGAGATCCAAGTAGGCCATGGAATAAGTTTTCTATTAACACCAGAAATGAAGACGGTTCCAAGGTCTTGGATTATGAAGGAAACTGGAGAGATATATTCCAAAACTGGGAGGCTTTGGCACATTCATACCCAGAGTTTATGGAAAGTATGATCTTCAAATTCCTGAATGCCTCTACCTTTGATGGCTATAATCCTTATCGGGTTACAAAAGGCGGATTTGATTGGGAGGTTATAGAACCAGAGGATCCTTTTTCATTCATCGGATATTGGGGGGACCACCAGATTGTATATCTATTAAAATTCTTGGAGTTTATAGAAGATTTTTATCCCAATAAATTGGCGGGCTATTTTAATGAAGATGTTTTTGTTTATGCCAATGTTCCCTATAAAATTAAAGGATATGCTGACATTCTAAAGAACCCAAAGGATACTATAGTTTTTGATGATAAATTAGATCATGTTCTTCACGAAAGGAAGAAGGAATTGGGTGCAGACGGACTCTTGTTGCTCAATCAAAATAAGGCAATCTGTAAGGTTAATTTTATAGAAAAATTATTGGCCACGGCTTTGGCCAAATGTTCCAATTTCATCCCAGAAGGAGGGATATGGTTAAATACCCAAAGACCGGAATGGAATGATGCCAATAATGCATTGGTGGGGAATGGTGTATCTATGGTGACCCTTTTCTACCTGAGAAGGTTTTTGCAATTTTTTAAGGGACTTACCGAAAAAACAAACTTCACGGAGGTTGCTATTTCTGAGGAACTTACTACATTTTTTAAAGAAATCAACTCTACCTTAACGGGATCCCTACAATTGTTGGAAGGGAAGATTTCGGACACGGATAGAAAGTTAATTGTAGATGGTTTAGGAAATGCAGGAGGCAAATACAGGACCACTATTTATCAAAATGGATTTTCTGGTACAAAGAAAACCCTTGGTAAATCGGAACTCCTTGAATTTTTTGATGTGATGGTCAATTATTTGGACCATACCATAAGGGCCAATAAGCGAAAAGATAACCTGTACCATTCCTACTATTTGATGGGTGTTGAAAATGAAAAGGAGATTTCTGTATCCTATTTAACTGAAATGTTGGAGGGGCAGGTAGCGGTCCTGGCTTCTGATTGTATTTCCTCCGAGGAGGCTTTACAAGTCTTGGATGCCTTAAAAAACAGCAAACTGTATAGGAAGGACCAATCAAGTTATATTCTTTATCCCAATAAGGACCTTTCCAGATTTATAGCTAAAAATAAGATCCCCGCAGAGAGGATAAAGAAATCGGAATTGGCACTTCAATTGATGAAGGACGGGAATGCCAAAATAGTGGAGCAGGATATAAATGGATCTTATCATTTTAATGGCTCTTTTAACAATGCCAATAGCTTAAAAGCGGCATTGGAACAACTACCAGAACAATATCAAGAGCTGGTAGCGAAGGATAGAAAGTTATTAATGGACATCTTTGAAGAGATCTTCGATCATAAATCCTTTACCGGTAGGTCAGGTACATTCTTTGGCTATGAGGGTCTAGGCTCCATTTACTGGCATATGGTCTCCAAATTATTATTGGCAGCCCAGGAATGCTGTCTAAAGGCAATAGAAAATAATGAAAAGAGCGATGTAGTGGAAAGGTTGAAAAATCACTACTATGAAATAAGTGAAGGTATCGGAGTTCATAAATCCCCTCAATTATACGGAGCTTTTCCAACAGATCCTTATTCCCATACTCCCGCCGGTAAGGGAGCGCAACAACCGGGTATGACCGGCCAAGTGAAAGAGGATATTCTTAGTAGGTTTGGGGAATTGGGGATAGGTGTACAAGCAGGTAAATTGTCCTTCAACCCAAAGCTGTTGAAAAAAGAGGAGTTTTTCAAGCAAGATGCCACCCTACATTATTTTGATATAGATAAAAATGAAAAACAACTACCACTAACAGGAAGCTCTTTCGGATTTACCTACTGTCAGATCCCTGTCGTTTATCAACTTAATGGTAAACCAGGTATGGAAGTCGTTTTTAAAGAGGGAACATCCACCAAGTTTGAGGAATCCCAATTGGATGAATCATTAAGTAAGCAAATTTTTGAAAGGCAGGATACTATAAAATTGATCAAAGTAGGAATTAACGGTCTTTAAAAGTAAAAGGAATATGAAGTAACTATGGTGTATTGCATTTACTAAAAATGTAATGAAGTTTTGGGTATTATTTAATTCAAAAGGCAATTAAATGAAGAAACACATTGAACTAAAGTCAATAAATAAAAGTCAATCTTTTATGCTTCTTTTCGCATTAATGATTGTCCTTTTATTTGCCCAGAGTTACAAGCCTGAATCCAACGAAATTTCTGCCCAGGAAATTTTGGGCAATCCCATGTACCCTGCATTTTCCTATGGTGGGTATAGAGGAAAAACCCGGGATGAGGTTCCTACTGTCAAAGACCTAGAGGAGGATATGAAAATATTGGCCGCGATGGGGGTTAAATTGTTACGCACGTATAACACCCAACAATATGCTCATACTGCCAACCTTTTGCAGGCTATTCGCAATTTAAAGGATGATGATCCTACATTTGAAATGTACCTCATGTTGGGCACGTGGATTGAGTGTGAAGGTGCGTGGACGGCCAATGCGGACCACACCAAAGGGAACTCCGACAACAATACTGCTGAGATTGAGACAGCCATTACCATGGCCAAGGAAAATCCGGATATTGTTAAGATGATAGCCGTAGGAAACGAGGCGATGGTGAAATGGGCTGTAAACTATTTTGTAACCCCTAATGTTATCTTGGATTGGGTAACCTACTTACAGAAATTAAAAAAGCTGGGCGAACTACCCAGAGATTTGTGGATTACCAGTTCCGATAATTATGAATCATGGGGTGGTGGCGCTGTAAATTATAGGACCGATGATTTAGCGGCTTTGATAGATGCGGTAGATTTTGTTTCGTTACATACATATCCGTTTCATGATTCCCATTACAATCCTTCCTTTTGGGCAGTTCCCGAAGAGCAGGAAGATCTTCTGGATTTGGAAAAAATAGAAATGGCAATGATCCGTGCTAAAAACTATGCCAAATCCCAATATAAAGGAGCTCTTGACTATATGACAAGTTTAGGAGTGAATAAGCCTATCCATATAGGGGAAACGGGATGGGCTACCATTGCAAGTACTTCATACGGTCCCACAGGCTCGCGTGCTGCGGATGAGTATAAGGGAAAACTGTATTATGAAGCCATGAGAGAATGGACAGATAATGCTGGGTTAACCTGTTTTTATTTTGAAGCTTTTGATGAACAGTGGAAGGATGCTGGGGATCCCAATGGATCTGAAAATCATTTTGGATTGATCAATCTTCAAGGACAGGCCAAATATGCGTTATGGGATATGGTAGATGACGGAACTTTTAATGGGTTAACCAGAAATGGGCAATCCATTACAAAGACATACGATGGGGAAGAGGATCTGTTGTTATCACAGTTGGTACCACCAAAGTCACTTTCGGAAATAGGACTACAGCAAACATCCATTATCAATGAAAATCGGAACGCTGGGGAAATGGTAACCGAAACTACCTATTTGGTTCTAAAAGATCCTAAAATGGCTAAAAGAAACATGAATTTCACATATCCCAGTGCACCTTTAAAATTGAACGTATGGGAGGGTACCTGTGAAATGTTTCTGTCAACAGAAGGTGAACTGACAATAACAACGGGCACAGGAGATTGGTGGGGTGGTGCCTTGGAAATACAATCAAAAGGGGAGAATATGTCCAATTACCATAAGGGACAACTCTTCTTTGATATTAAAGGGGATACCGATTCAACTTTTCAAATTGGCTTTCAAACAGGTATATTTTCCGATGGCAATCAGGTAAATAATGGAATAACTTTTGGTCCCAAGAGTGAATATTCACTTAGTAGGAATTGGAAAACCTTTTCCATTCCTATTTCACGCTTGAATAAAAATGGAAACCTATCCGATGTTACCGCTTTACTTTATCTTCTAGGAGAAAATAATTTTGACGGAAAGACGATAAGTCTTAAAAATATTTACTTTACCAAAGCGTAATCAATAAGGATCGTAATTACGATCATTATTGATGTGTTTATAAGAAAGGAGAGTGCGTAATAAGTAACCTCATTGTCGCATACCCTTAAAAGATTAATGAGGTAATTTATCTTTTAAGACACCATAAGCAAAGGTGCCCAATAAGGCTGCTCCGATAACTATCAGCATAGTAAACACACCTGTTCCCAAAAGAATGTACATAGGGCCTGGACAGGCTCCCGCCAATCCCCAGCCTAAACCAAATATGGTTCCTCCTAAAATATAACGTGCAATGCTTTTGTTTTTTGGAGGTAGAAATATCTCTTTTCCTTCCGTACTGTGGACCTTGAATTTTTTGATAAGCCAAACCCCGATAACCCCTAAAAACACTGCAGATCCAATAATGCCATACATGTGAAAGGATTGAAATTTGAACATTTCAAAAATTCGATACCATGAAACAGCCTCGGATTTAACCAAGACAATACCGAAAAATATACCGACAAATAAAAACTTTAGAAACTTCATACTTAAAATATAAGAGGTAAGATAAAATGGGTCATGATTAGACCACCAATAAAAAATCCGATCACAGCAATCAAGGAAGGCAATTGAAGGTTGCTAAGCCCTGTTATGGCATGACCGGAGGTGCATCCTCCTGCATAACGTGTACCGAAACCTACTAGAAAACCTCCAACAATCAAGATGGACAATCCCTTTATGCTCAACACATTATCCCAACCATAAATTTCAGCCGGTAGAAGGCTTTCCCCAATGCTGGTGAAGCCGAATTTCCCTAAATCGGATATGGTTTCCGCGCTTAATGCGATGACCGAATTGTCTGAAAGGAATTGGGTGGCAACAAAACCCCCAATAATGGCTCCAAGTACCACTGTGAGGTTCCAGCGTTGGGCCTTCCAATCGAACCTGAAGAATTCTGAATATTTTCCTGCCCCTCCAATGGTGCATAATGTCCTTAGGTTGGACGACATGCCAAACGTCCTGCCGAAATAGATCAGCAATAACATGACCAGGGCTATAAGCGGCCCGGAAACATACCAAGGCCAAGGTTGTAAAATAAATTCCATAGCTAAAATAATTTGTGCAAATATAAGTGGAAATTCAGAAGCACTATGTAATAATGGTTACACAAGGATAATATTCCTACTGGCCATGTTTATCTAAATTTTATTTGATGGGTATGACCATTGTCATTTCTAGATTCTTAGAAAGCCAATAGATTTAAACTTCTAAAACATACAATAATGAATGCTATTTTTTATGCGACAGACCGTACAGAGAACTCTGCACCCGTATTGAGGTATGCCTATGAGCTAAGTGAAAAGTTAGGTGCAGAATTAATCGTTTTTAATACCCACGAGATGGAACCGATCCGGGTTATGGTTTCCAGACCCCCTGAGCAAATAGAGTATCATGTTTTGAAGGAGCAAAAAGAAATTTTGGCAAACTATTGTGCCAAACATTTAAAGGGCGGATTGGAAGGCAAGAACATAAAATTTGAAGTGGTGTCAAATGACTCCATCACAGAGGGAATTGTCGAAAATTCTAAAAATCTCTCTGCAGGTTTGGTCATTATTGGAAGAAAGGATAAGCATACAGAGCGGGGGTTGTTCGTTGGAGATATTGGAAAAAGTTTGGTGGAAAAATTATCTTGCCCTTTAATGATTGTTCCTAATTCCGGTGGTAGGCCTATAAAGAAGATCCTATATGCCACAGATTTCATGGAGGCTGATATTGAAGCGATAAAAAAATTGGCGCCTATGGCAAAGGCCATGGATGCGAAAGTATATATTGTGCATATTTCCACGGAAGAGGAATATGCAGGAAAGGATCAAATGGAGTGGTTTAAAGAGATGTTAGAACAGCACGTGAAAGGTGAAAAATTCGACTTTAAATTAATTTTTTCGGATACCATAGAGAACGAATTAAAAAACCAGGTGGAGCAGCTTGGGGCAGATTTATTAGTGCTTTTACAGCGTGAGGAAAAGGGATTTTTAAACAGACTATTCCATACCAGTATGGTGAAAAAATTAGAGGGACATATAACTGTCCCACTTATGAGCTTCAATAAATTCAATCTTTAAGTTTTCCATACCAACCATTAAATTCAATAAACCCATTACTAGCCTATTTTTAGTGGGTTTGTTTGGTTTTGATACCTTTTTTTTGATCTTCCAATTTGGAAGCATAGCTATTTTTCATCGAGATATTCCATGTTAAAATATAGATAATGATTACGACCATTGTTATTTACTTGGGTACATTTGTGCCTGATCCGAAGTAAATTCACAATCCCCAAAAATGGTTTTAATATGATATCCAAAGGTATTATTCTAATGATTTTAGGTGCAATAATAGCTGTTATTGCATATAAAATATTGGAAAACATTAAGTTGAACACTACTAAAAATGAATTGGGAGTCACAAAAAAACCATTATTGAAAGATTATTTTGGAAAATTTCTGGGTATAGTTGGAGTCCTAGTTTTCTATTTGGGTGTGCTTCTGCTCATACTGCGATATGCAATCTCCTAATTAAGTTTATGTTATCGCAAAAATAGATACATTGGTTGGCAAGGTTTTTTGAGACCTAATCTTTAGAGGACCTGCTTGCGCCTTTCCCCCCAAAGCTCCGCTTTGAAAATAATACTAAGGACACCCAGTTGATATAGGAACAAAAAAGAATTGGGGAGATATTTTAGAATAGGATTACCTTCGGTTTTCCTGACAAAGCTCCGCTTTGAAAATCATGCTATGTACATCCAGTTGATAGAGGGACAAAGGGCAGTACGAGAGCTGTTTTCTAATAGGATTACCTTCGGTTTTCCTGACAAAGCTCCGCTTTGAAAATCAACAAAAGAAAACTCACTGCACTAAAAAACAAAAGCAAGCTATGTTTTTTAGCTTGCTTCTTTTTCAACATTTGTTGATTTATTCGTGACCTCGACAGGATTGGCTGCGCCCTTCCTGCAAAGCTCCGCTTTGAAAATAGCTCAAACAAAAAAACGCTCAAGCAAGCTTGGCGTTTTTTCTTATTTTGCTATTTATTCGTGACCTCGACAGGATTCAAACCTGTAACCTTCTGAGCCGTAATCAGATGCGCTATTCAGTTGCGCCACGAGGCCTTTTTAGCGATTTCCTCGCTAACGGGGTGCAAATATATTTCTTTTTGCATTTACAGCAAAGAACTATTGCAAAAAGAAATGAAAATAAGATTATTTCATGGAATTGCCACGTTCCAAAGATTTACTTTTTTAGAATTCTGTATTGAAAATGCAGTAGACTGTCTATTTTTGTAGCAAATCCTTAATAACGACAAGTGGCGTAAGGCCCAAAATTGTTATATTGTTAAAAATAAGGATTTTAAATAATAAGAAACACGTGAAAAACCTAACACTTAAAGATCTCTCCAAGATTTTAAATCTGTCCCCATCAACGGTATCCAAAGCTTTAAACAATAGCACGGAGATAAGTGACCTTACAAAGAAAAGGGTGAAGGAGGTGGCTTTAGAATATAAATACAGGCCAAATTCGTTAGGGTTGAGCCTTAAGAAGGGAAGAACCAAAACCATAGGTGTAATAATTCCCAGTGTTTTGGACAGGTTTTCTGCTAAGTTGTTCATAGGGATAGAGAAGGTGGCCCATATACATGGGTACAATGCCATATTGTGTACTTCTAATTATAGCGTGGTACGTGAAGATGAGAATTTAAATTTTTTGAGTGATAAAGGAATTGAT
>JBFIGS010000076.1:0-10687 GCA_041602195.1 Sediminicola sp.
CGAGATATCTAATACGGTAAGGGAATAACTCTTGTCCAGACCTCTGAACAGTCCACTGATCTCCTTTTGGAAATCGGCATCGGTCACTAATAAGTCATCAACGCTATCCTTACTTCGCGATAGTAGGTTGAGCTCAATTTCAGAGTAGGATTTTAAGGCCCCTGGAGGTAAGGTAGCGGCATCCTTTATCTCTCCACTTTTAATAAGTTCCAATCTTTTCAATCGCTTGATACCTGTAAGGGCATACCCATCTATGGGATAATAGTTCATAGTGGTAAAGGCGGAACAGATAACTATTAAAACAATGTATTTAATATATTTTTTCATTTTATATCTTATTTGAAAGTGCAATTTTTTTTGTGGTATCAATTTTAGGGGTGATGGATTCCAGGTATCCAGAGCTCAATGCTTTTTTGTTCTCTACAAAAGGCCTTATTTGAAATAGCCATAATTTATTGTTTTGAAAGCCCATTTCTACATCATAGGCCCCTTTGTAATCGGAATTAGTGGCTTTGGGCAAGGTTTCCCTAATGGTTTTTGCCAATTCCCTTATCTCCTTGATATTTTGGCCGTTGAGAATGGTGTTTTCAAAGGTCACCTGTTTTTTTCCTGTACCTCCAGTAACAGGAAGGGTATTGTGGTACGGTTCCCTTGCCGGGGCAAGCAGCTCTTCACCACCTGAGGCTTTAACCAGATAGGATTCTGCCGACTGTCCATCTACAGCACCACCGGCACCGCGGCTAAAGGCAATAGTCAGATCCTTATCGTTGCCAGAGCTTATTCCTTTGGTGATCATCACACCAGAATATTCTACATCCACACTTGGAATTACCAATATGGAAGGGAATACGTTTTCTGGGTTCAATAAATATTTTTGCCTCCATTTGAAGCTGCGTTCTGTATAGGGGGAAGCCCAAACATCTTTGATACCCTGAAGTATTTTTTCACGGTCAACAACATTAAATAGGGTAAGGTTGAGGCCGGCCCCGGAAAAATCCTTTAGATCTTCCATATTGGTGTCACTTCTCAGAAATACAGGTATTTCTCCCATTTTTTTACCCAAAATGGATTGGAAATCTTTATCGAGCTGTTCTACGAACTGAGGCTGCAGTTCCATTTTTTTTATGGCGTTCCTTAGTGTTTCGAGTTGGCGCAATTGATAATTTTCAACCTCTGCTTCCAGGATATTCTCTGACCTCATCCTATCTGCCTCCTTGAACATATTATTTAGGAACTTCCAGTAAGAAACGGTTTGTCCGTCCATTATTTGATCCATATGAACCCTGAATATTCCAAAAGGAATGACCAAGCCCTCAACGACCTTATCGGGGAACATTTTCTTTAGTTGTCCTAAGTTCGCAGCTTTGGGGCCACAAAGTTTACCGGAGTCCGAGGCATCAACACTTCTTAGATTTAAAATGTTGGTTTCATCCAAGCGAATTTGTTCAATGGGGACTGCAATTTTTTCTGCACTACGTTCTTTTTTGGAAAAAAGGGAACGCTCTTCTCCGGTCATTTCACGTTCCAATTTCAATATGACATTTCCCTTATTGGAAACGGCATAAAATACTTTTTGTCCATCGAATTTTTTAAGACTCTGTAAATTTTGGTCCGATAGGGCAGCATTTGGAATTCCGAGGTTTCTAGCCAATAGTTGCACATGGGAAACCATGTTCCCTTCCGATACAGTTGCTATCCCTGCTACAGGCTTTAAGTCTGAAGGGGGGCGTTGAAAGATATAGATCTTATCTGAAGACACCTCAATGTCATCTGAAGTACCGTCAATGACTACTAGTTCCCCATAGGCATACCCAGGATTTAGACCCCGCATTGCACTTTGGTTAGGAATGTCCAAAACCTTATTGGAAAGGGATGATTCCTTGGCAATGAAATCCCCAAGTTGTCCAACACTCTCACCTAAATTTAGGGCAATGGATCCACGTATTCTGTCGTCTATAAAGCCATAAGCCTTTGGCTCAAAGCCGGTATATTCATTTACTATATCTTCATAATTGGCCTTTACCATGGAGGCGCTCCATTCCACTTGCCTTCTCGCAGTTTCGAGGAGGGCGTTTAGTTCTGCCAAAGACATTGTAGGTTTGTGATAGGCCTGAATGCCACCGTTGATCTGCTCCCATTCATTGAGTTCAATATATCCAGATCCGGCCGTGGCCATCCCCAAATAGCATATTTTTTCCAAAAGACCGTGTAATTCTGCTGGCTGCCAGTTGGGAGAGGATTTAAATATCAACTCTTCTAGCTTTAAGGAGATGTCCAATAATTGTAAACGGGCCAAAGGTCGCTTTTCGGCCAATATGCCTTCCCTTATTTGTAGGATTACCTCCGCAGTTGCCGGTACCAATTGAGAAACATCAGTGGAATTGTAATTGTTGGAAACATATTCACTAAGGATTTCACCCAAAGGGGTATTCTTTAGAAGTGTGGCTTTTTCCCAGAGCGATTTTATATCTACAGGTTGGTAGAATTTGGTCATTGTGGAAACCAATTCTTTGATTTTGGTATTGAGGTCTGAAGTTAATTTGGAGGCATTTTTATTTTGAAAACCTATTACCCTCTCAATATCCCCAAATTCGGGCTGTCCATGGATCTTCACCCTTAGGTCCATAAAAGGCTCGTATAGATCAGAAATCACTTTAGACTGGCTCCTCATCAACTGGGCCAAGTTGTCATCCCCCTTATGAGGGATGGCTTTTAAGGATTGTCTTACCAAATAAAAGTTTTGGGAAACTACTTCATCCTTTGCTAGGAGCCACTTGTAAAAATCTATTCCCCATGCTTCTTCATCCTCGGCCTGTACAGATCCCCTATAGAATTGTCCCTTTCTTAAAATCCATCCGTCATCAACACTTCTTAGATATTTTTCAAGTTGGTATTGCTTTAGACGGGAGTGGTTGTGCTCTGCGTCCCAAAACTCTTTTTTGTCCGTGAAGGCCAAAATTTGACCTAGGAAAATATGGTTGCTCTTTCCTAGATTTACGACTGCATCTTTATAACGGGCATGTTGTACGCCCGGGCCAATTTCTTTTGGACAAGGATCTTTTGGTTGGCGGATACTTCCATCGGTACAGAACCAACGGATATCCTTATAAGGACCACGGATATCATTTTTATACAGTGCTACCTGCTCTGTAATTTGCTTGTCCGAAACTTTTTGGGCAACTGCTAGAGTACATATGAATAGTGAGATTAAAGTGCAGAAAAGATTTTTTTTCATGAAGTAAGGTATATGCAAGGAATTGATATTCAAATCTAATGCCAATTTTGGAATTGGGTATTTGTAAAGCTAATAATTTTCCAACAATTACGGGAATTAAGGACTATTGCTCTCAAATCACAAATAATGGATTAGTTGTTTTAATTGGCAATTTATCTGTAGAAACACTTAGTATAATTTGCCAATTGTCGTAAAAAGTTCCAAATAATAGGATATTCCATTGCATAACGAGTTGGCATCCATTTTTTTTAAGGAACAATTGCTTCTTTTTAGTAAGGATTAGAGGGCTTATATCTTTTATCTTTTGGGGTATAATAACTTTTGATAACTTTGACCGTAAGTTTTTTGAGTAAAAACCTACTTTTGTAATGTAAAATATGTTGAAGATTTGATTATGTCAGAAAAAATAGAAAGAATAAAAACATTGATTATAGGTTCAGGACCAGCAGGATATACTGCAGCCATCTATGCTGCACGGGCAGATTTGAAGCCTGTAGTGTATACAGGAATGGAACCTGGAGGGCAATTGACCACAACCACCGAGGTAGATAACTTTCCAGGCTACCCTGAGGGGATAGATGGGCCAACCATGATGGTACAGTTGCAGCAACAGGCAGAGCGTTTTGGAACCGAGGTACGTATTGGAATGGTAACGGCTGTTGAATTCAGTAATGAAGTTGGTGGCATACACAGGGCTACCGTTGATGATAACAAGGTTGTTGAAGCAGAAACTATAATTATTTCTACCGGGGCAACTGCAAAATATTTGAATATTCCAAGTGAACAGCGACTTAGAGGTGGGGGAGTTTCCGCCTGTGCGGTTTGCGATGGGTTCTTTTATAAAGGGCAAGAAGTAGCCATTGTAGGAGCTGGTGATACGGCAGCGGAAGAAGCATCTTATTTGGCGAATATCTGTAAAAAGGTAACCATGTTGGTCCGTAGGGATGAAATGAGGGCCTCAAAAGCCATGCAGCATAGGGTCAATAATTTACCCAATATTGAAATACGGTACAATACCGAAGTTGACGAGGTATTGGGAGAGCAGGTTGTGGAAGGATTGCGAATGGTAAACAATCAAACAGGGGAGAAGGAAGAGATAGCCATCACCGGTCTGTTTATTGCCATCGGACACAAACCAAACACGGATATCTTTAAGGGTAAATTGGAAATGGACGAAACCGGGTATATAATTACCAAGGGAAAATCTACCAAAACCAGTATGCCAGGAGTATTTGCCAGTGGAGATGTACAGGACAAAGAATACAGACAGGCAGTAACTGCTGCAGGAACAGGATGTATGGCAGCTTTGGACGCAGAGCGTTATTTGGCTACCATTGAAACTGCAAAGGAAGTAGTATAATCAAATCATATTTGAATATAGACAATAAAAAAACAGCTGTATATACAGCTGTTTTTTTATTTAGAACGTAGAGATTGTTAATCTATACGCTTATAATTTTCTGAGGAAATTCTATTGCCCATTTCATCAATTTGAATTTGACTATAGGTTTCATCCTCCAGTATTAATTCAAAAGTAAACTGCCTTATCGTATCCAAGGCCATCATCATTTCCCAATCCCCATATTCTATTTGTTCAATAAGTCTGTCCGGGGTTATTTTATAGGTCCCATATCCAAATCTTCCCTTTTTTTCTGCGGGAGAGGTTCTAGACCACATTATTTTTCCGTTATAATACATTTTCACTTGTCGATACCCTTCGGTGGTGGGTGTGGTATCTATTACATTCTGCCCATCGTACTGATAAAAATTTTGGAGTTCCCAAGTACCTTCTATAGTATGCATACTACTTTTATCTTCAGTAGTATATTTAGTGGCTGAAACCATGATGAGCATTATAAATATAAATCCTAAAATTTTTTTCATTGCTGTAAGGTTTTGTGAAGGTTAGTAAATATTCACTAAAAAGTTACAATATATTTTATAAAATACATAATAATTCAAAGTTTATATTTATGCACCCAAAAACAATGATTAAGATCATATTTGATCGGAAAAATATATTTTGATCAAGTGATTCAATTTTGAGAGGTCTTTTTTCTTGTGGCAAGAACTGAGCACAATTCTGCTCATTGTAGAAGAATCTTCATTGGGATAGGGAAAATTGGTCACTATAATCTTGTTCTTTTCTAAATAGTCCGTGAATTCCCTATTTACAAAGGTAATGGCAGGGTGCCCGTCCATGATACTGAAATTATGGTTTTTGGGAAGTTGTTTTCTAAACTGCAGCATTCGCCTGTTCAATTTGTTTCTTTTTTTGGCCAAAATTTCCCCTGAATCTAATATTGTTGCCAGGTTGGCAGGGGTAGCCGGACTAGCTCCACCATAAAAAGCGGTTTCTGTCATAGATTGGATTCTTTTTTTTGTTCCAAAAACTGCTCCCGCCTGTAAACCATACCCTTTACCCAAGGAACAACAAACAACTATTTCCTTTGCCCCTAAAGCCAATAGATTTTTAAAAACACCACCCCCATTATCACCTACAACGCCAATACCATGGGAATCATCGGCAACTACGATGATCTTATCCAAAGGCAGCGTCTTGAGGCCGTTAAAATTTGGGTAGCTATTGCCCGTAAAATCAATGGAATCCAAAAAGACCACAGGGGTAACGGCACTTGTTTGTTTTAAATAAACGTCCAACTCCCTTTTTAAATCTTTATAGGTGCTGTTGTTTTCATTTTCGGATAGTTGGAGGGCCGGGTGGGAGTTTGGAGCGTAAAACGTTTTATAAGCGCTCGAATTAAAATATTGTCTAACAAATTGCCCGGCAAGATAGCCCGAGGAGAGGGTGATACACGCTTCACTGCCAACCAGTTTTGCCAAATAATCTTCTACCTTATCATAGATGGACAATCGGATGTTGGAGATTCTAGAGGCCCCATAATTGGTTCCATATTTTTTTATGTTTCCAATAAGAATACGTTGAAATTTTTTATCTGTTTGAAGTCCTAAATAGGCCGTTCCCCCAAAATACAGGTAGTTCTGATCACCTATCTTAATTTTTCTTCCCGGGAATTCATCGATGTAATGGGTCATGCTTTTAGGGTTATACCACTTCCACCCAAGGTGGGGAAAATAAGTTTTCCATGCTCCAATATTTTTATGCCATCTGCTATATCCTCTTTCAATAGTAATGCCCCATCCATATCCACATAATCCAATTGAGGTAAGAGTTGGGCAATTGCTGAGATACCTACAGTAGATTCGGTCATACATCCCACCATTACCTTCAGACCCAGCTCCTTGCCCTTGCTAATCATTCTCAGGGCAGGGGTGAGGCCCCCACATTTGGTGAGTTTTATATTGATACCATTAAAATGTAACCCACACTTTTCCACATCGGATTCAACAATACAACTTTCATCGGCAATGGTAGGCAGCACACTGTGATGGGATACCAATTCCATGCCGTTCCAATCATCGGCCTTTAATGGTTGTTCCAAAAATTCTACGCCCAGCTCTTTAAGTAGAGGGGCGTTATGGATAGTCTCTTCAGCCGTCCATGCACAATTTGCATCTACCCGAAATATGGCATCGGTATGTTTTCTTAATTCCCGTATAATTGCAACGTCATGATCGGTTCCCAGTTTTATCTTATAGATGGGCCATGGAAATTCTTTAATTTTTTCAACCATTTTTTCCAACGTATCCAATCCGATGGTGTAATTGGTAATGGGGTAGGAGGAGTTATCGGTTCCCCAAATGCTGTACAGTGGTTTTTCCAGTAGTTTACCGTACAGGTCATGGGCAGCTAGATCCAGAGCACATAAGGCAAAATTGCTTAATTTTTTTGTGGTCAAAAAAGCATGGAATTTTTCAGGAGTAGTAAAGTCAAAAGATTCAATATCCTTTTTTATGGCCTCAATTTCTTGTTCCATACTCTCCAAGGTAATCTTGTAATATGGATTGGATGTTGCCTCCCCATAACCAGTTTTTCCATGGTGGGACAAACAGGCAATCAAGGTATCTTGAAAATTGTGTGACTCCCTAGAAATACTGAAGGTGTGTTTTAGGGGTAACACATATTTTTTTAAGCTTAGATTCATGTGCAAATCGTTTCCACTAAGATATGTATTAGCAGGGGACAAAAAAATCAAAACCCACTGAAATTTCAGTGGGCTGATCAAGTTGTATTCGAATACTTTTTTAGTATTTATGGACGCTTCCAGAAGAGGATTTGCTTTTTTGTACGGTAGCCTCACCCGTATATGTAATATCCGCACCACTACTGGCATCCGCTGTTAATGATTCCGATACATTCAATGAAATATCTGCACCACTACTGGCATCTGCATTACAAATTTTAGTCATTAGATTCTTGGCCTTGATATCCGCACCACTGCTTGCGTCTGCAAAAAACATGTTCGCGTTACCAGCCAATTGGATGTCGGCCCCACTACTTGCATCCGCATTAACCTCATTGGCCATAAGAGTAACCTCCAAGTCGGCCCCACTACTGGCATCCAAGTATATTCTTTCAGCCTCAATGGTGTTGCTCGTTGTTAATTCAGCACCACTGGAGCTGGACAAACCAGTAATCTTAGGTAAAAACACATGTATTTTTTTTGTTGCCCTTCCAATATTCTCTATAGCATGTATGGTAAGTTTTCCATTTTTTATATCCGTACCTATTAGGTCTATAATATTTTCATCGGCCTCCACAACAATTTTAAATTCATTGGATTGGGTTACATATACATCCAAACCTTCGGAGGCAGAAACCTCTGTAAATTCTTCTGAAACATTTCTATTGTCCTCGGTAACTATACCATTGCCTTTTTTACCTTCCCCAAAATTCATATCGAAGGCACATGAAGAGACAAAGAGTGCTAAAATAAGTGCGATTGTAATTCTTGCTAGTGTAGTCATGATTGTTGTTTTTTAGTTGATTAAAGGTCTATTTTTTGATTGATTTTAAACATTCATTATCACTGAACTGTTGTATTAGGGTGATGAGCCGTTTGTGGTTAATTATCGTCAGATTTTATTTGTACTCCTTGTTCATTGATCTTGACCTTGATATTGTCATTTTTATCTTTAATGTCTATATCCACGCCATTCTCATTAATGATAATGTGCCCATTTTTGTTTCTGTTCAGTTCGCCAACCATATTTTCCGGACAATCCAGACATTGCATTACGCCATTACCGTTCATTTTCCAGATGTAGTTGTACATATCTCTACGGTTAACATCCCTGTCGTTTTCAGTACTATATCCCATAT
This sequence comes from Sediminicola sp., assembly GCA_041602195.1. Taxonomy (GTDB): domain Bacteria; phylum Bacteroidota; class Bacteroidia; order Flavobacteriales; family Flavobacteriaceae; genus Sediminicola. The sequence goes on from JBFIGS010000076.1 coordinate 8,481, forward strand.
GATATTCCGTAGATTTATTTAGGGAAACAATGGTGTTAATTGGTACGAAAATGGTGATATAAGCTTCTTGATCCCTTACCTTGTTCTCTACAGCAGTTGTCAAAAAATTATCTAGTATCAAGTTATTTCCACTTATTGCATAGCTATAATTTATTTTATCGGCCCTTTGCCTGGCATTTTCATAGGAGCTGCCATCGGCATCCTTTCTCACCCGTATGTGTACCAAGGAGTCTTCCGATTTTTTAATATCGAATCTTACATCTTCAGTATATAAAAGGCGATCTCCATTTTCATTGTAGGCGACAGACATGCCACCGAATCCACCGTTTTCTACTTTGTCATATAAATCTGAGGCTTTCATTGAGATCATCAGCGTATCCAGCCCATTTTCAAAATATAACTGTTCTTTTGCTGTTGTACTTCCGGTAAAGGCATGGGATGAAGCTTGTTGAATACCAAGAACTGTTAAACCAATTACCGATAACAACCACAGCCCCAAAAGTGAAAATTTAACAATGTTGCCTATGGACTTTAAATTGGTGACCAATATTTTTAACCCTAAATACAAAAGGAAGAAAAACGGAATCCCGAAGGCAAAAAGGCCCAAAATCGATACAAGCCATACCGGAGTATCGGTAGAATTTACCATATCGTAAAAATCCAATCCAGGAATGTGGAACATATCCAAAATTCCTACGGTAAACATGCCGATAAAAATCCCGATCAAGGAGGTGGCTCCAATAAGGATTAGTAAAACACCTATGAATTTACCTATAATCTTAAAGAAAAACATGATAATATCACCTAGGGCATCGGCAAATGATTTGCTGCTACTTTTTACCCTATCGCCCATTTTTTCATAATCCACATTTTTAACCTTGGAAGCAACATCGTCAAAACCCTCCTTCACCTTGCGCTCAATGTTACTAATATTCACGGGTTCTCCCCGCATGTCCAATTTTTGTGAGGTGGTAGTTGCTTCAGGTACCAAAATCCATAATAGGATGTAGGCTATAAACCCAAACCCTGTGAAAACTGCAAAAAGGATAAATATTATTCTGATCCACAGCGCATCGATCCCTGTATAATACTCCAGGCCAGAACAAACCCCACCGATAAATTTGGAATCTGTATCGCGGTATAATTTTTTAACTTTAGTAGTCTTACTGGTACTGCCATTGGGAGCATCTTCAAAAATATCCTCGTCCACCATATAATCTTCAGGCTGACCCATAATGTTGATGACCTCGTCCACTTCTTTTAAAGTAATGACCTGTCTCTCGTTTTCCATTTTCTCCTGGAACAACTCGGCTATCCTAGCTTCTATATCTCTTAGAATTTCGTCATTTCCGGAAGTGTTTGCAAAAGATCGCTTTATTGCTTCTAGGTAACGACTCATTTTTTGGTATGCTTCCTCATCTATGTGAAAAAGAATATTTGCGAGATTTATGTTGACTGTCTTGTTCATTGTTAGCTATTTTTTGTGTTGGTTACGAGATTTGTTGCTTTTCTAAGTTCGTCCCAGGTAGTGTCCAATTCTTTTAGGAACATTTTACCTGTTTCTGTCAAGGTGTAGTATTTACGTGGGGGTCCAGAGGTGCTTTCTTCCCAACGGTAGTTAAGCAATCCTGCATTCTTTAATCGTGTAAGTAAAGGGTAAATGGTGCCCTCTACTACCAGCATCTTAGCATCTTTTAAGGTCTCCAGGATTTCAGAAGCATATTTGTCCTCTCCATTTAGGATGGATAATATGCAGTATTCCAAGACCCCTTTGCGCATTTGTGCTTTTGTGTTTTCTATATTCATAGCTTCATGGTTCTATTTAATTGACTGTTCGTTTTTTTTGCTGTACCTATTTTTTGACGTGCTGGGAGTGATGAATTCCCCTGGAAATGAGTACAGCCTTTTTTTGTTTGATTGATGAATAAACTCACATACTTTTATTTTATAAAATTAATACTGATTGGATACTTAAATGTCTGACCCTCATTGGTTCGAATTGTCCCCAAAATGCTATAAACAATATTGATGACAACTAGGGCGCCTTGAGCAATTGCAGCTATTCCTAAAGGGAAAAATCGATTTCCAAAATTGAAATTTGATCCATCCAGATTCCAATGAAAGCCTTTAAATGAATTAAAAATCATATTGTCTATTTCAAATATGTTTGGAAATGCTCCAAACAAGAAAGGGACAGATAGCACTCC
>JBFIGS010000077.1:0-10618 GCA_041602195.1 Sediminicola sp.
ATCCTTAAAGAAAAAGCCTCAGATTATTCTTATCACAGGTAAAATAGAGTATGCTTTTAAAGCCTTTGAGTATGGCGTAACTGACTACTTACAAAAACCAATCAGTAGTAATAGATTTAATACTTCCGTTGAAAGGGCTATAACCAATTATAAATTAATTCATGGAGACGAAGAAGACAAGGAATTCTTCTTTGTAAAAAGTAACCTCAAAAAGAGAAAGGTATTCATCGATGATATCGAATGGATAGAGGCCCTGGGAGATTATATAAAATTGATTACCAAGCAGGGTAATATCATTGTTCTATCAACAATGAAGGCTTTTGAAAATAAGTTGCCCGATGGTAAATTTCTTCGCATACACAAATCCTATATCGTCAACTTAGAAAAAATTGAACGTTTCAACAGTAAGATGGTGGAAGTTCACGGCAGGGAATTACCGATAAGCAGACATAAAAGACCACGCTTGGAAAAGGTGCTAAAGAATTTTTAAACAGAATATGGCCTAGAATTACTTCTAAATAATTTAAATCCTAAAAGTCATTACCGGCAGGTGGGCATGATTTGCCATTTTTTCCCCCAGACTGCCTACAAAGAAGTGCGCCCAGCCCTTTCTGCCGTGGGTTGGGATAGCCACAAGGTCTGCCTGGATTTTTTTACAATACTCCAGAATTCCATGTTCAATGGAATAATCCGTGACGTAAGCGACCTCTATATTCTTTAGATTTTGGTCCCTCACCTTCGACATAAAGTAGGATATCCTCTTATCCAGCTCCGTTTTGGTGATGAAGTATTCATTGGGTCTATTGACATAAACCAAGTTTATTTTAGCCTCAAATTCCGTAAATAACCTCACGGCATGGATAAAGGCATACAAATTTTCTATTTTGAAATCACACGCAAAAACAACATTTTCAATCTTAAAGTTGGGCCTTCTTTGTTTAATGACAAGAACGGGGACTGTGGAGGTCCGCACCACTTTTTCAGTATTGGATCCTACAAAAAATTCACTCAAGCCCTTGGAACCATGTGATCCCATAACAATCAGATCAATTTCAATTTCTTTGGCCAACTCATTGATTTCACTAAAGACCTTATAATTTTGTATAATCTCTGTTATTTTAATCCCCGGTAAATAGTCTTTATCCAGAAAAGTGGCAAACCGTTCCTTGGCCATTGACAAATAATACTTGGCCTCTGCCAATTCTGCGGCCTCATTGGCCACAAAAACGGATTCTGAAATTCCTAACATATGAAAAACCACTAATTCCGCTTTATGCCTCTTAGCTATTCTTGCGGCCACCTCTAGGGCATATTCGGAAAAAATGGAAAAATCGACAGGTACCAATATTCTTTTCATGGTCGAGTTTATAATATTGCGGAATTAGAACTAAAAACCTTATTGTTTAAGTTCTAACCTCCATGAATTACGTTTTATTTATAGCTTTTAAAATTTTTTATTTCGCTTTTCATTAGTCTTCTTCAATTGTCGCTCTAAATCGTTTATGGTGGCAACAGCCGCCTTTTCAAAATGCTCCTCATTCGATTTTGCAAATAATCTTGGACCAGGGGCACTCAACTCAATTTCGCAAATTTTACCTTTTTCCGAAGGGTCGTTTTCCAATTTAAAATGGACCTTGGCAGAGATTACCCAATTATATCGATCTCCCAACTTGTTTAATTTTTTGGTTACAAATTCTGTTGTTGCCTCACTGGTCGGCATTTTTACATACTGCACATTTATGGTCATAATTGCCTTATTTATTAGTACCTCTGTTCTATTGAAATTTATAGTTAAGATTGATTTTTTTAATGAGAAGACTAATTTTTTAAAAAACCACTACATAGCACCTCAAGAATCAACCTTGTTATAAAATTAATTTTTGTGGGAATCGGGTACTATGATTATTGTCATATGACACAAAAACAAAAGTCGCCACCTAGGGTAGGCACCTGACAATTATCATTTCATAAGAACCTTACATATAATACTTTGGTAGCATAATTAAAATAAATACACCATGAAAAATAAAATATCTCTATTCGTAATACTATTACTGATCCCGTTGTATACAATGGCCCAAGTAATGAAGGGCATAGAAGTCATAGCCCCCTTTAGTGAGGGACTGGCAGCCATTAAAAAAGGGGAACAATGGGGATTTATCAACACCAAAGGAGATCTTGTCATTGATTTTAGAAATGATCTGGTTTGGGATGGTACTGCAGACCCCTCCACATTTGGAATAATGGGTGTAAAATACCCTAGTTTTAATCAAGGAAGGTGTCTTGTAAAAAAAATAGAAGAAGGAATTCCATATTACGGCTTTATAGATACCTCGGGCAAACTGGTGATTGACTATCAATTCTTGAACGTGGCCCAATATGATAGTGGTCACATAACTGGAATTATTTTTGAAAAGGTGTTAAAGGGCGAAAACGAATTCAAACTAAAAATCTATGATTATAAATTCCATGAAGTCTTAATGGATACTTCTGGAAAAATTATAGAATATTTAGCCAAACCCACCAACATTCAAATGACCTCCAAAAGATATAAAACCCCTTGGTTGAGGACCAAATTGCTGAATGATAACTTGATAGCCGTTCGAAATGAGGACAATAGCTTGGAAATTAGAAAAATAATAATGTAAAAAATAAACAAGGTCATGAATGCCAAAACAAATTGGGAAGAACTTTACGTTTTATCTGATCATTGGAAATCCGATCTTCTTTTTTATAAGGATGACCTGCGTTTTCTGCATCATCTTATTGACAAATACTTTATTTGGATCACCAAGGCAGAAAACTTGATCATGGTAAAGGAGATTAAAGCCGATTTATTAAACCTAGGGCAATCTTGCAACGATCTTTTGGAGAAGGTAGGTAAGCATATTATTCAAATAGGGTATTTAATAGAAACTCCTAAGCGGCAAGACACAAGGGTATTTGCCCTGGAACATCAACATTTGGAGCAAGAAATAACGGATTTTGTCAAAAGGTTCAGAAAGAATAGAAAGGAAGTTTTTACCATAACCGAGTATATCATGGATAGTGAAGCTTTTTATTCCATTATGGAACCTCAGCAACCTTAAAATTAATGATCATGACCAATTCTAAATCCCTTTTAACAAAAATAACCCAATTGACTTCAAATATTGAAACCAATTACCCTGAATTGTACCGGTTTTTAGACGAAAACCCATTGACCATCCCTAACGTAAGTCATCCCACTATAGATCAAGCCTCCCTCCTGGCCTATTTTGAGAGTTTAAAACAACTGCTTAGGCACCATTTGGAGACACATAGAACACGAATCAAGATCACCTAATACTAAAATCATGGGAGAAATAGCCACTTCAGAACGACAGATTACCCTTTACTACAGTTCCAAATCTACAAGGGCAAAACAGACATTGGCCTATGCTAAAGCAGAAGGGCTACCAATTCATGAAATAGATATTTTAAAAACTCCCATTACTGGAACGCAGATCGCAGAGATTGCGGATCGCTTAAAATTAGAAATTAAAGATTTGGTCAACCAAGACCATCCCATATACAAGGCACGTTTTAAAGAACATCATGATTTTTCTGATGACGATTGGATAAAAATGATTCGGCGTAATCCCGATATCATGAAACAACCAATTGCCATCCGTGGAAAATTGACCATCTTGGTGGAAACCCCTACTGATATCATTAAAATTTAAACTTATTTAATTTTCGCCACTCCTTCTTTTTTCCTCCTTGAGCTGTTTCTTTTCCAATTTTTTAAAATAGCCTTTAAAAAGAAAGTTGTGCTTTAGGGCTTCCATGTTTTCATCGAACTTTTCTGTTCCCGATTCTATGTTGTTAAGTGTAGCATCCAGTTTTTGGACCAATAAAGTATCTTTTGTCAGATAGTCCAGAGCCCCCTCCCCTTCTTTTACATTTTTGACCAAGACCTGAACCTCCTTGGTAATCTCCTCCATCTTTAAACTAGTGGATTGCAAATTGGCAATAACCTGCCGCATCTGGTTTCCTGATATGGTATCACTAAGCAATATTCCGGCAGTACTTTCCTTTAAGTCGATTGTATTGACCATTTTGTTAAGCTTGGCAAATGCCACATTGGCCTGCTCGCTAGTCAACTTTAGGTTAATTACAATCTTTTCCAGATTGGAAGCCATTACTGTATCGTTGAGTAAGCGTCCCATGGTACCTTTACCTTTGGTCAAGGATTGTGAAACTTTCAATAAGTCTGCTGTCAACATAGCGGCATTTTCATTGGTCACATTCAGGGTACTCAACATATCCTCAGTGGCTATCCTACTATAAGAGGATATTTCATCGTTATCCTGTACCAAGGGCGCATTATTTTTGCCCGGAATAATATTGATGATCATGCTTCCTACGAGTCCATCTGAGCCTATGGTGGCAATGGCATCCTTCTTTATATATTGCTGCATCTTCTCCTCAATGGCCATACGCACTTTAATTAGGGTATCACTTTCCATTTCAATATCCTTTACAGTACCTACGACAATTCCTGAAAACCTCACATTATTTCCTAAAATCAAGCCGTTTACATTATTAAATTTTGCGCTAATGGAAAATGTCTTACTAAACATACTTTTATTGTTCCCAATTAAATAAGACGCTACTACCAGTAAAATGGTCCCAATAATTACAAACAAACCCAATCGTATATTATTTCGTGCTGCTGTTTTTACCATGATTTAGTTATTTAAAGAAGGCCTTTATTTTTGGGTCTTTGGCCTTCAATAGTTCGTTATATTTACCTTCCGCATAATTTATGCCGTCTACTAATAGAATCATCCGATCTGCAATCACCCTAGCACAATCCACATCATGGGTTATGATCAGGGAGGAGGTTTCATATTTCTTTTGGATCCGAAGCATCAATTCAATAATTTCTTTTGAGGTAATGGGGTCCAAACCACTTGTGGGTTCATCATACAAAATTATCTTTGGACGAATGATCAAAGTTCTTGCAAGGGCTATTCTTCGTTTCATCCCACCTGAAAGTTCGCTGGGCATCATTTCCAAGGTATGTGCCAATCCTACATTCTCGAGTGCTTCCATAACTATGGCATTTGTGTCCATTGATTTCTCAAACCTCTTTTTATGTCGCCTAAGGGGGAATTCCAGATTCTCACGAACGGTCATCGAATCGTATAGGGCACTGCCCTGAAACAAAAATCCTATTTCTGCCCTTAACTTGTCCAACAACAGCCTATTCAATTCTGTCACTTCGTGCCCCATAATATTAATGGATCCACTATCTGCCGTTTCCAACCCCACCAAACATTTGATCAATACCGATTTGCCAGAACCGGATTTTCCCATAATAACCAGGTTTTCACCCTTGAGGAGGTGCATGTTAAATCCGTTGAGTACATGATTGTCCCCAAAACTTTTCCTCAGGTCCCTTATGTCAATTACCTTCTCTTTAGAATCCTTTAAATCTGAACTATTAGTAGTATCCTCCATAGGCATTAGAGTTCATAAAATATATCCGAAATGAAAACGGCAACGAAGTCGATTATAAATATCAACATAGAGGCCATGACCACTGCTGTGTTTGCCGCGACCCCAACGCCAACCGTTCCTTTCTTGCAATTATACCCCTTGTAACAACCCACCAATCCTATGGCCAAACCAAAGAAAAAGGATTTGGTCACCGCAGGTATAAGATCACTGAATCCCAAGGACTCAAATACCTTGTTAAAGTATAGGGCAAAGGAAACTTCTCCCTTAATATTTTCCACTAGAAAGGATCCGTACAGGGCAAATGCATCTCCTAGGATCACCAGAAGAGGGAGCATCAACATGGTGGCCAAGATACGGGTCACCACCAAAAATTTAAATGGATTGGTGCCGGAAACCTCCATGGCATCTATCTGTTCCGTAACCCTCATTGACCCGAGTTCCGCCCCCATCCCAGATGCAACTCGACCTGCACAAATTAGTGCCACGATCACTGGTCCAATTTCCCTTACAATAGAAATACCAACCATGTTGGGCATCCAGGAAACGGCCCCAAACTCCTCAAGGGTAGGCCTGGTCTGTAAAGTTAGTACTAGCCCAATGATGAATCCGGTAATACTAACCAAAGGCAAAGACCTATTCCCCACGTTATAACATTGGTGCAACAATTCTGAGAATTCATATGGAGGTTTTAAAAACTCTTTGAAAAATCGACCCAAAAAAAAAGAAAGGTCCCCTATTTGGTCAAAGAACTTTAAAATACCGCTTTGTATTTGAGTGCTCAATTTCATTTTGCCGCAACATTGTTTTATGATATTTATAAATATAGCATGGTTCAATTTTGTTAAAAATGACCACGGTCATACCTCCAATGACAGTACTTACCTCAAAAAATCTCACTTATTACACTAATATCCGGAGAAAAATCTTCCGGTTGAATAGTATATAGAGTTCAACAATATGTGAGTATTGCAAGAGGTGCAAATGATATTTGTCATAAAAAAAGGAAGATAGGAGCCTTAATTTTATAGATATCTTAATTTTATCCATTATGTTAAATTCGCAAAAAATAGGGAACGAGCTGTATCAAAATTTAGGAAAGCTTTTTTATGCAGTTGCCATGGCTGATAAAGCTATTAGACCTATAGAAGTACAAAGACTAAAAGAGGCTATAAATGATAAATGGCTTGATGTAGATGAGGTGGAAGATGAATTTGGGGAAGATGCTGCCTATCAAATTGAAATAGTATTTGATTGGTTACAGGATGAAGAAAGAGACGGTCAATTTTATTTCGATGAGTTCAAAGAATTTTTTGAAGAGCATAAAGATCGTATCCCTCCAAAAATGATCACCCTTATTTGGCAAACGGCAGAAGCCATCGCGGCATCTTTTGCGGGAAAAAACAAATCGGAATTAATTATCTTGGCCAAGCTTAAATTGTTCTTAAAAAGTATCCAATAATTCATGGGCCTCGAAAATTATATAGACCACACCCTATTAAAACCAACAGCAACGGACCGGGATATCATTAATCTATGCGCAGAGGCCAAAGAATTTAATTTTTTTGGAGTTTGTGTCAATGGCTGCCATGTGCCCTTGGTAAAAAAAGAACTACAGGGAGCTCCAATCAGCATTGTAGCCGTTATAGGTTTCCCTTTAGGTGCCATGAGCACCGCGGCCAAAATATGTGAAGCCCAGGATTGTATTAGCAATGGAGCTGATGAAATTGATATGGTCCTGAATATTGGATGGTTGAAATCCAAGAAATATGAGTTGGTATTAAAGGAGATCGCAGAAATAAAAGAGACCATTGGTTCCGCCCTATTAAAAGTGATCATTGAAACCTGTTATCTGACCGAGGAAGAAAAACTAAAAGCCTGTGAATTGATTATACAGGGCAAGGCAGATTATGTTAAGACCTCAACCGGGTTTGGAACAGATGGGGCCACCACTGATGATGTTGCCCTATTGAAAGAGAAAGTTGGCAATCGCATAAAAATAAAGGCTTCCGGAGGAATTAAGAATACAGAAATGGCTTTGAAATATATTGATTTAGGTGCCTCCAGAATTGGTACCTCTTCGGGTATAAATATCTCTAAAGGCCTATAAAACAAGTTATATGAGCACACATATTGATGCCGAAAAAGGAGAAATTGCCGAAACAGTACTTCTCCCTGGGGATCCTTTACGGGCAAAATGGATTGCAGAAACTTTTTTGGAAAATCCATTCTGCTACAATGAAGTGAGGGGTATGTATGGGTATACGGGAACTTATAAAGGCAAAAGGGTATCTGTGCAGGGCAGCGGAATGGGAATTCCTTCAGCTATGATCTATTACCACGAACTGATCAATGATTATGGTGTAAAGAATATGATCCGTGTAGGCTCTGCGGGTTCCTATCAGAAAGATGTAAAAATAAGGGACATTGTCCTGGCCATGGCAGCATCCACAACCTCAGGGATAAATAACTCCAGGTTCATCAATGCCGATTATTCCCCAACAGCAAACTTTGAGCTTTTTATGAAAGCAGCCACTTTCGCCAAAGAAAACAATATACCAATTAAGGCTGGAAATGTACTCTCGTCAGATGAATTCTATGAAGATGACCCCAACGCCTATAAACAATGGGCCGAATTTGGAGTACTTTGCGTGGAAATGGAAGCTTCAGGCCTTTATACCGTTGCCGCCAGATACAATGTAAAAGCCTTGGCCATCCTGACCATTTCCGATTCCTTGGTTACAGGAGAAAGAACAACTTCTTTGGAAAGGGAAAGTTCTTTTCGACAAATGATAGAAATTGCCTTAGGGGTTTTATAATCAACCAAATCTTTGCACCTTTAAAGAAATTAATTTAGAAGTTTAAATGATCAAGGAACTTAAGGAAAACTATCAACATATTTTTGAGGAAGCCTTACTGGAAGAAATCAACCAGGTGGGGACCTATAAGGAAATTCCAGAAGGATTCAAACTAATGGAAATAGGCAACTATATTAAATCCATGCCACTCCTTGTTTCCGGGGTGGTAAAAATACTTCGGGAGGATGAAAACGGAGATGAACTTCTACTCTATTTTTTGGAACAAGGAGATACTTGCGCCATGACCTTGACCTGTTGCATGGGGCAGACCAAAAGTGAAATAAGGGCAATTTCAGAAACAGAAACCAAGTTGATCATGGTCCCTGTTCATAAAATGGAAGAATGGATGGCCAAGTACCATAGTTGGCGAAAATTTATCTTACAGAGCTATCATGAGAGGCTCAATGATCTGTTCCAGACGGTAGACAGTATAGCTTTTCTAAAAATGGACGAGAGGCTCTTAAAATACCTAAAGGATAAGGCGCGTGTCACCAACGATAACACCATAAATAGCACCCATCAGCAAATTGCCTATGAACTACATACCTCCAGGGTCGTTATTTCCCGTTTATTAAAAAAATTGGAAAATATGGGGCAGGTAGCACTTTTTAGGAACTATATAAAATTGATAGAAGGATAGCTAAAATATACAAAGCCATCTCCTTTCTTAAACTTGATTGAAAAATTATTCTTTTAAATTAAATATTTCACAGCATGACCATTCATAACTTCGGGGAAAACAATACCATTTTAAATCAGTTCATAGCAGAGTTGAGGGATAAGGAAATACAAAAGGATTCCATGAGGTTTAGAAAGAACATAGAGCGGATAGGGGAAATATTGGGATACGAAATGAGCAAGACCTTAGTCTATTCCGACAAAACCATCAATACCCCCTTAGGTTCCAAAGTGATGGCCCTGCCCACCAATGATCTAGTTCTTTGTGCTGTATTAAGAGCCGGACTCCCTTTGCACCAAGGTGTGCAAAATTATTTCGATACCGCTGAAAATGCATTTATCTCCGCCTTTAGAAAACATTTGAACGGGGGCGAAGTTTTTGAGGTGGTTGTTAAATATTTGGCTTCACCCACACTTACAGACAAGACCTTGGTCATTATAGATCCCATGCTCGCCACGGGTAAAACCTTGGAAAACACGTACAAGGCCATGCAAGGTCATGGCACGCCAAAACAAATACACATTGTCTCGGTAATTGGCTCCAAACAAGGGGTTGATTTTGCCAAAAACATCTTTCCTGAAAATACGCATTTATGGATCGCTACTATCGATGATGAACTAAATGACTATGGATATATTGTTCCCGGATTGGGTGATGCCGGAGACCTTTCATTTGGGATAAAATTGTAGTCAATCGCTGCAAGAACATTATTACCTAAAAGAAAATTTTTAACCCTTATTTAAAAGTAGAATTCCTTTCTCTGATTCTAGAGCCTCCTTAGCGGCTTTATAACCCATCGCATATATAACATCAGCGTTTTTAAAAGCAAATGTCCCATAATTTACAAGGGTATTGGGACTGATCAGTAAATCACAAGCGTCTAATTTTGATAATATCCCTTCTTTCATTTTAATATGAAGGGCCCTATCTATCACATTATAAGAATGTTTAAGATCGGCTATCTCCAGTTTTTCAAAAGGATTCACATATACCCCAATGATCATATCACAATATTGTTGAATTGCATCTATTGGAAAATTGTTCAAAATACCCCCATCTACGTAATACCTGCCGCTGATATTTACCGGTGTAAAAACACCAGGATAAGCAGCTGAGGCCAAAATAGCCTTTATCAGTGGACCCTCATGAAAAACTTTGGCTGTGCCTTCCAAAATATCCGTGCCAGTAATAAACAGTCTTTTTTTAAGGCCTTCAAAAGTATCATGCGAAATGTATTTTTTAAAGACTTCGAACAACTTATCAGAATCCACAAAGCCAGGTTTATTAAAAGCATAGGTATTAAAGGAGAAAAGATCCACATTTTTAAAAAATTCCAATATTTCTTCACAGGAATGGCCTTCGGCATAGAGTGCTCCTACTACGGCACCAGCACTTGTCCCTGCTATATGGGTGGGTAGGATTCCCACCTCTTCTAAAGCCTTAATAGCTCCTATATGTGCAATTCCACGTACACCGCCACCGGACAGTACCAGACCTATATTCATAATTAAAACTATTTATAATCTTGTCGTTACAATATTAACTGTTTAGGATAAAGAGGCTTACCAAGCCGGATATGAATATAAGGCCATAGCCA
>JBFIGS010000078.1:0-10555 GCA_041602195.1 Sediminicola sp.
GGTTCCCTGGGCCATTAATTGCCCTCCATTTTCCCCTCCTTCCGGACCTAGATCGATGATATAGTCGGCACATTTGATTAGATCTATATTGTGCTCAATGACGACTATAGAGTGACCTTTGGAAATTAGTGCGTCAAAGGATTTCATTAGTTTTTTAATATCGTGGAAGTGAAGTCCAGTTGTAGGTTCATCAAAAATAAAGAGTGCCTTTTCTTTGTTGCTACCTTTTACTAAAAAAGATGCGAGTTTAATCCGTTGTGCTTCTCCTCCAGATAGGGTAGAAGAAGACTGACCAAGGGTTACATATCCCAAACCTACATCCTGTAAAGGTTTTAGCTTGCCTTCTATTTTGGTTTGCTGGTGGTCGTTAAAAAATTCAATGGCATCATCAATGGTCATGTTCAGAACATCGTCAATATTGATATCCTCAAATTTCACTTCAAGAATTTCTTTTTTAAACCTCTTTCCGTTACATGCATCGCATTCTAGATGAACATCGGCCATAAATTGCATTTCTACGGTAATCTCTCCCTCTCCTTTACATTTTTCACAGCGGCCACCATCTACATTAAAAGAGAAATGCTTGGCTTGGTATCCTCTTAATTTGCTCAGCTTTTGATTCGCAAATAAATTACGGATATCGTCATAAGCCTTTATATAGGTAACAGGGTTGGATCTCGAAGATCGCCCAATGGGGTTCTGGTCTACAAATTCAACATGTTTAATAGCTGAAAAGTTCCCTTCAACCTCAGAGTACTGTCCGGCCTTCTGGCCATAACCCCCGACTTCCTTTAAAATAATAGGATATAATAAGTTTTTCACCAAAGTGCTTTTCCCACTACCAGATACACCCGTAATAACTGTAAGTACTTCCAATGGGAAGGTCACATCTATATTTTTCAGGTTGTTTTCCCTAGCTCCACTGATATGAATATGATTTTTATATTGTCTTCTTTGCTTGGGAACCTCAATAGCCATGGTTCCATTGAGATATTTGGCAGTTAAAGATGTTGAATTTAAAATATCCTGCATTGTACCATGGGCCACTACATGTCCGCCATGGGTACCTGCTTCCGGGCCAATATCTATGACTTCATCTGCGGCTTTCATGATATCTTCATCGTGTTCCACCACGATAACTGTATTTCCAAGATCCCGTAACGATTTTAAAACATCAATTAAGTTCTCGGTATCCTTGGGATGTAGCCCTATACTCGGTTCATCAAGTATATACATGGACCCAACCAGGCTACTCCCTAAGGAAGTGGCCAAATTGATACGTTGGCTTTCCCCACCGGATAAACTGTTAGATTTTCTGTTTAAGGTCAGATAGGTTAAACCCACCTTGTTCAGAAATCCCAACCTACTCTTGATTTCAACCAAAAGGCGGGATGCTATTTGTTCGTCATGCTTGCTCAAGGCAAACTCATCGAAGAACTTGATAAGTTTGGCAATAGGCAATTCTACCAGTTGAGAAATTGATTTTCCGGAAACCTTTACATAATCGGTCTCCTTCTTTAATCTATTCCCTTTACAGACATTACATTTGGTTTTGCCCCTATATCTGGACAGCATAACCCTATTTTGGATTTTATAACTCTTTTCTTCCAAGGTCTGGAAGAACTTATCAATACCTATAAAATGAGAATTTCCGTTCCATACCAATTGTTTTTGTTCCTCATTTAATTGGAACCAAGGTTTGTGGATGGGAAAATCGAATTTATATGCCGAATTCACCAACTGGTCCCTATACCAGCCCATGCTTTCCCCTCGCCAAGGGAAAATTGCATTTTCGTAGACCGATAAGGAGGTGTTTGGGATTACCAAATCCTCGTCTATTCCAATAACATCACCATAACCCTCACATTTCGCACAAGCTCCATAGGGATTGTTAAAACTGAAAAGGTGCACGTTAGGTTCAAGGAACTGCATACCGTCCAATTCAAATTTATTACTAAAATGGATTTGTTCGCCATTATCCAACTCTTCAATTATACAATCGCCCTTCCCTTCAAAAAAGGCAGTATCAATTGCATTTGCCAATCTATTATAAAAGTCTTCATCATCCTTGGTGATGATACGATCTACAACAAGATCAAATTCCCGATCTATTTCCGTAATGGTATCATCTATGCGAATTACCTCTCCTTTATATTTAATTCTGGCGTAACCTTGTTTGGAAAATAGCTGTAATGACTTAATGGGATCTCTGTCCGCTTTAATCTGGATGGGAGCAAGAAGTAGTAATTTTTTTCCCTCTTCATAGTCTTTAACATGATCCACTACATTGGCAACCGTATGTTTTTTTACCTCCAAGCCAGAAATGGGAGAAATGGTTTTTCCAATTCGGGCAAAGAGTAATTTCAGATAATCATATATTTCAGTGGTGGTCCCTACCGTGGATCTGGGGTTTGTGGAATTAACTTTTTGTTCAATGGCTATTGCAGGCGCTATTCCTTTTATATAGTCTACCTTTGGCTTGTCTAATTTCCCCAAAAATTGTCTTGCGTAGGACGAAAGGGATTCCACATAGCGACGTTGTCCCTCCGCATAAAGGGTATCAAAAGCCAAGCTGGATTTCCCGGAACCGGATAAACCGGTAATGACCACAAGCTTATTTCGGGGAATTACAACGTCTATATTTTTTAAGTTGTGCAATTTGGCACCCTTTATAATAATATTGTGCTTTGGATTGACATCTAATATCGTGGACATATGCTTATTTAAGGCTGCAAAGATACGATATGTCCAATTTAATAACTACAAACCTTACTTTAACATCACTAATTGGGCAGATCACAACAATGTTTTTTTCTAAGCTCTTCTTTTTTATATATTTGAAGTGTAATTAATAACTATATAGGCCTATACAGAAAAATTACTTTTTAGAATTTACCTAAATAACTAGAAGTCCTTTCCGAAAGGGGAGGCCCCTAATTTTAACCAAAAAAAAGTAATTTGTATGGAACTACAGATTGATGACTCAGTATTAGTAAGGGATTATATTGCCGGAAACGAAAGGGCATTAGAAATCTTAATCAACAGACACAACCAAAGAATCACCAGCTTCATTTACTCAAAAGTATTGGACAGGGATGTAACAGAGGATATCTTCCAAGATACCTTTATCAAAGTGATCAAAACCTTAAAAAAAGGATCCTATAGTGAAGAGGGGAAATTTTTACCCTGGGTAATGCGCATATCGCACAACCTTATTATAGATCATTTTAGAAAGAACAAAAGAATGCCAAAGTTCGAGGGGAGCGATGACTTTAATATTTTCTCTGTAATTGGTGATGATAAGTTAAATGCTGAAAAGCAAATTATAAAAGACCAAATAGATAGTGATTTACGAATCCTTATCGAAGAGCTTCCGGATGATCAGAAAGAAGTACTTCTAATGCGTATCTATAAGGATATGAGTTTTAAAGAGATATCTGAAAACACAGGAGTAAGCATAAACACTGCATTAGGAAGAATGCGCTATGCTTTGATCAACATGAGAAAGATTATAAACAAACATAATATCGTTTTAACGAATTAATATGCAATAGGTCGTATTGTACAATATTTCCATTTAAGTGGCGTTATCTTAACATAACTAAGCTATTAAATATGGAAAGAATTTACTCTACAAAACGAAACACGTGCAAATTAGCTAAAGCATGTCCAGAAACTATTCAGTTTTTGATGAATTATTCTAGGTCGTTACAGATCGTGGAATATAAAAGTATGCAGTTCGAAAATAATTTGAACTAACATCAACTAGTTCCGAAATAAAAACAAAAAAAAGACCTATTAATTAGGTCTTTTTTTTGTTGGCGTAATAGCTGTTCAATATTGTTTTTCTCCCAATGGTCCTTGTAATGATATCTTTTTCCAAATTCCATCCCCTGGCAGGGGAATATTCACGACCATACCATATGATTTGAAGATGTAGATCGTTCCATAATTCTTTCGGAAACAACCTTTTGGCATCTTTTTCGGTCTGTACCACATTTTTTCCATTGGTAAAACCCCAACGATACATTAATCTGTGGATATGGGTATCTACAGGAAATGCAGGTATCCCGAACGCTTGTGCTACCACAACACTTGCCGTTTTGTGACCTACGCCAGGAAATTCTTCCAATAAAGCGATATCCCTTGGAACTTCACCATTGTATTTTTTAATTAATATCTCAGACAAGCCGTGAATTCCCTTAGATTTCATTGGGGATAGCCCAACCGGACGTATAATATCCCTGATTTCATCAACACTTAACTTTACCATATCATAAGGGTTATCTGCCCTGGCAAATAATAAGGGCGTAATTTGGTTGACACGGACATCCGTACTTTGTGCAGACATAAGTACAGCAATTAAAAGGGTATAGGGATCTTTATGTTCCAACGGAACGGGAATAGTAGGATATAATTCCTGAAGCGTACGGATTGTGAAGTCTACCTTTTCGGCTTTCGTCATTTTTGTTTAATTTTACAATAGAAATATCAAACACGAATTTAAATAAAAAAATTATGAACACACTGAAAGAAGGTGATAAAGTACCGGCATTTACTTCAAAAGATCAAGATGGAAATTCTATTTCTTTATCAGACTATGCTGGTAAGAAATTGATTGTATTTTTTTACCCAAGGGCCAACACGCCTGGTTGTACGGCAGAAGCCTGTAATCTTAGGGACAACTATGCCGAACTGCAAAAACAGGGTTATGAGCTACTCGGGGTAAGTGAGGATACCCAAACCAAACAATTAAATTTTAAGAACAAATACGAATTTCCCTTTCCGCTCCTGGCAGATGAGGATCATACCGTTATCAATACATTTGGGGTCTGGGGACCAAAAAAATTCATGGGCAAGGAATATGATGGCATCCATAGGAAAACCTTTATCATTGATGAAAAGGGCATTCTTACCAAAGTTATAGATAAAGTAAAGACCAAAGATCACGCTGCACAAATATTGGAATAACGGCCTATTTAAAATAAAAGCGCCCTAATGAAAATTAGGGCGCTTTGTTATTTATGTTGAGTCTATTTGTTTTCCTCGGCTTTAACCAATTTTTTGGTAAACAAATTTTTCTCTTTTATAATTTCAGCAATACCTTCTGGAAGTTCTGCTTCCCAACCATCATCTTTGTTTATTATTTTCTTCAATACATCCCTAGAGAAGATGTGCAGTATTTCTGGATCGTAGTCGATGATGTCCATTACTTTTCCATTGTATTTAAAGAATTTGTACAATTCTTTCATTCTAGGATGTACCTTAACATTATTACTGGTCATAATCTGACCTGTTTCTTCGTCCTTCATAGGGTATAGGTACACCTTAAGATCCTTAAAGAACAGTTTTCCAAATGCCTCCAAAATACCACCACTTAAATGTCTGTAGTATTTCTCATCAAAAACCTCCACCAAATTGTTTACGCCCATGGTAAGGCCAATTCTTGACTTAGTGTAATTATTGAAATATTCTACTAGTTTGTAATACTCTCGGAATTTAGAGATCATCACCGTATGTCCAAGTGAACAAAGTAGTTCTGCCCGGTCCATAAAATCCTGCTCATCTATTTCCCCTGAGGCTTTAAGGTTTGAAAGGGTAATTTCGAAGATTACAATGGTATTATTGATGTCTACCGTTTGTTCCCGTACAAAAATATCATACGATTTCTGGAACATATCCAGATTTACTTTGGTCACAGGTCTAAAACTACCCCTTAACGCCAAAATGTTTTTCTTGTACAGGATGGCAGCAGGTAATAAGTTGTTGCCATCAGGACCGAACATTACAGCATCGGTCATATCGTTCTTAATAAGCTGAAGGCTCATTAATCGATTATCGACATTTTTAAAGTTAGGTCCAGAGAAATTGATCATATCAATCTCAATGGTATCCTTGTCTATATGATCATATAGGTATCTTAATAATTTTCTGGGTTGGTCATATTTATAGAATGCCCCATAAATTAGATTTACCCCTAAAATTCCCAAAGTTTCCTGTTGTAGTCTGGCTTCATTCTGTCTAAAGCGTATGTGCAGAACAATCTCATCCCATTCCTTTTGGTTGGGGTCTAATTGAAAACGAATTCCGATCCAACCGTGTCCCTTAAATTTTTTGGCAAAATCTATGGTAGCTACGGTATTGGCATAGGAGAAAAATAGTCGGTCTGGATGTTTCTGACGGCTAATACGCTCTTCAGTCAGTTGCATTTCATATTCCAACATTCTCTTCAACCGGGATTGGGTCACATAGCGGCCATCTGGTTCAATCCCATAGATGGCGTCACTGAAATCCTTGTCGTAGGCGCTCATTGCTTTGGCAATAGTTCCAGAAGACCCACCGGCCCTAAAAAAATGTCTTGCTGTTTCTTGGCCTGCACCAATCTCAGCAAATGTTCCGTATATGTCGGGGTTTAAATTTATCCTTAAGGTTTTTGCCTTGATTGAGGGGATATTTTCAAATGCGGTATCTTTATTTAAGACAGAAGCCATTATAGTTTTTTTACGTGCAACAAAGTTAATAAGATTGGGGTATCTATTAAATAAATATGTTATAAATTTGTAATAAATAGGTGATACGTTGAAAATTACTTTTTTAGGCACCGGAACTTCGCAAGGAATCCCTGTTATTGGGAGTTCGCACCCTGTTTGTTTAAGTAAAAATCCCAAGGATAAGAGGCTTAGGGTCTCGGTAATGATCTCTTGGGACAAATTTAATTACGTTATTGACTGTGGTCCGGATTTTAGGCAGCAAATGCTGACCCATAAAGTCACTAAAATGGATGGAATCTTATTCACCCATGAGCATGCCGATCACACTGCCGGTATAGATGATATCAGACCTTTTTTTTTTAGGCAGGGGGATATTCCTATTTATGCCCATCAACGGGTAGCAAATTCCTTAAAAACTAGATTTGAATACATTTTTGCGGGAGAAAACAGATATCCTGGAGCCCCGGCAGTAGAGGTTAACATTGTGGAAAATAATAAGCCTTTTAAGATTGGAAATACTATGGCCATTCCGGTAGAGGCACTCCATAATCGTTTACAGGTATTTGGGTATCGGATTTTTGATTTTGTCTATCTAACAGATGTCAAAACCATGGCTGATGAAGAAATAGAAAAAATTAAGGGGGTAAAAGTATTGGTCGTTAACGCCTTACGAGAAGAACCGCACCATTCCCATCTCAATTTGGAGGAAGCTTTGGCATTTGTGGAGAAAGTAAACCCAGAGAACACCTATTTCACGCATATCAGCCATATGTTGGGTTTTCATGAAGAAGTGGAGAAAAAGCTGCCAAAAAATGTACATTTGGCCTATGATAATTTAATTCTAAACCTTTAAGAACCCTACGTACATATGAAGAGTAAAATATTTTTATACCTATTTATCTTTGCGGCTTTAATAGCCCTTTACCAATTTGTCAGTGCCAACAATATGGTGAAAGATAAAAATGGAAAAATTGAGAATTTGGAAAAGGATATTACCCAAATGCAAGATTCCATTCAAAAACTCAATCTAAAAGTCTTGGATGTACAGTATTTTACTTTGGATAATAACGACGACGCACTGGCTTATTATGACCATTTGCAAATGGAGCAACCATCGCGTTATATCGAGGATAAATTGTTGGAAACCAATGAATCAAAAGGGGATAATCCTTTAGTACCTTACGAAGGTATGGAAGGAGATTTTAAGATCAATAAGATTAAAACCTTGAACCATAAATGGATCATCGCAGATTTTTCTGATGGTCAGTATTGGGGTGAAGTATTGATAAAATATGAGCTTAAAGATGATATGAGTGTAGATTTTACTTTATTGGACCATCTATTATATACCCGTAGTAATTAAATTTTATTACCGAGCCATTTTTTAAAGGAGTAAAAGTTTTGTGGGGCAACGCCATGTCCAACAGGGAACTCTTCATATTTATGCTCCACACCAAGTGATTCTAAGATTTGAGGTGCTTTTTGTGCCCATTCTGGAGGAATTACTTGGTCTACCATGCCATGGGAAGCATAAATTTTTAGATTTTTGTGGTCCTTGGTTTTATGATCCTTTGTCAATAAATTTTCATTGATATAACCACTTAGCGCTACAACATTCTTAACTTTTTCAGGATAGGACAATGCAACAGCATAACTAAGAATTGTTCCTTGACTAAAGCCCAAGAGGGTAATTCTTTGATCGTCCAAATGATAGGTAGCGCAGGCCTCATCCATAAATTTTACAATTTTTTCCCGAGCAATTACTGCCTGCTCCTCATCACTCCATTTTCCATTGATGTTATCAAAATTTATAGCATACCAAGCGTTGCCATAAGGAGGTAGGGGATATGGGGCCCGCACAGAAATAATGCATAGTTCTTCTGGGAGTTCATCGGCAAAGGAAAATAGATCTTCTTCATTGCTCCCGTATCCATGAAACATGAACATTACTGGAGGTTTTCCTGTTTTTAAGGAAGATGGTCTTATAATGTGATGAAGGGATAGAGGTGCTGTAGTCATGCTATTGAATGAATGTAAACCATTTTTGAAAATATTCACCAACTAAGGGAACAATCTGTTTTTTACCCGAAATAGCTCCTATGAAACCATAGCCCCATAAAATTAAATATGAAATATAAAGTCCGTACCAGGCATATGCATTGAACCACTGACTTAAAAATAGGGCAAATCCGAGAAAAAATAAATGTAAACCAAAGGCCTGCCGTGTATGGAAACGTGCAAAATCATTTTTCGGCTCCATGTTCATGGTTATTGCTATTAATGCCCCAACCATTGTAAAGTAAGCTACTATCGCGGTGGTCCTTCCTTTTTCCATATTCTCCATCTAAAATATTATATAATCTGTCCGTTTGCGATAATCCCTAAGGCCTTACCTTTAAGCTTAGCTCCTAAGAACATACTGTTTTTGGAGGTGGATAGAATATTTTTGGTGTCAAAAGTATATTCCAACTCTGGATCAAAAATAGTCAAAGAAGCTTGTTCACCTTCTTTTATTACTGGAGTCACCAGACCAAAACGCTCCCTGCCTTTTGTCAATAGGGCAATGGTCAATTCCAGATCCATAAGTTTGTTTAGTCCACCAAAGGCACTTTCTAGACCAATGCTACCGCTTGCAGCATTGTCAAATTCAACTCTTTTTTGTTCTATATCCATGGGGATATGATCGGAGGTAACGGTATCTATAGTGCCATCCTTTAGTCCTTTCAGCAATGCTTTTACATCACTTTTTGTCCTTAAAGGAGGCATGATTTTGTAATGGGTGTCAAATTCTACCAAATGTTCATCTGTGAAAAACAAGTTGTGGATTGCTACACTACAGCTTACATCCAAGCCTTTCTTTTTCGCTTCTGCAATAAGTCTAACAGAGCCAGCAGTAGAGATAGTTGGTATGTGCAATTTACCCCCTGTATATTCTAAAATGAACAGGTCTCTTGCAATTTGTAATTCTTCTGCTAAGGATGGTATTCCCTTTAATCCCAATTTTGTGGAAACTTCACCTTCATTTACAAGGCCTTTCCCCGCTATTTTAAAATCTAATGGAAAGGACATGACCAAACCATTGAAATTCTGAGCATATTGCAGAGCAATTTTTAGTAAGTTGGAATTTTCTATCGCATGTTTAAAATCATAATAGCCTACCGCTCCAGCATTTTTCATGTCATAAAGTTCTGCCAGATCCTTCCCTTCCCCTTTAACGGTTAAACACCCTAAAGGATACATGTTTGTAGCATGACCTTTGGCAGCATTTTTGAGAAAAACAATATCAGAACTTGAGTCAGGTATTGGGTAGGAGGTAGGGTTCAGCACGATATCTGTAAATCCGCTTTTGGCAGCAGTTTGAAGTCCGTTTGTTATGGTCTCACGTTCTTCAAAGCCTGGTTCTCCAAAACTAATACTACTATCAAACCAACCCACGGAAACGTGTAAATTAGAATGCTCTATAACCTTGGTCTTGGAAGGAGCTTCTATTTTAACGGCTATTTTATCAATGATACCATTTTTGATAAGGATATCCCGACGCTTTAAATGAAGGTCCTTATTGTTGGTATCGAATATTTTGACGGATTTTA
This sequence comes from Sediminicola sp., assembly GCA_041602195.1. Taxonomy (GTDB): domain Bacteria; phylum Bacteroidota; class Bacteroidia; order Flavobacteriales; family Flavobacteriaceae; genus Sediminicola. The sequence continues at coordinate 10,082 of JBFIGS010000078.1, forward strand.
AAAGTATGTTCATTTAAAAATTTTTTGGATAAGAACCTCGACCAACAGAAATAGTAGCGCTAAAATAATAAACCATTTCCAAAGCTCCGTTATACGATTCTCTTTTTCAAGCGATTCGAACACCGAATTTATGGAGTCTGAGGAAGAAGTTGAGGATAAGTTGTCCATATCCATAAATCTAAGCTCACTTTCGCTCCTAGGGTAATTAACACTGATGTTTTTTATAGTCCTATTTTTTTCTTTGATGGAGTATAGCCCATCTTTAGTGGGAACACTGCCAAATTTTAAGGTAGTTTTATTGGTGAAGGATTTCTGTTCAGGGATTACCTCGTACCCGTTTTGGGATAGTTTTATAATCTGATCCTTTCCTAAACTTACAGCCAGATCCACAGTTTTGGTTTGTCCCAATATCTCATATAAATTTGCCATTTTGAGGCTATTGATTCCCATGGTGTACAATGTTGGAACAATCAA
>JBFIGS010000079.1:0-10550 GCA_041602195.1 Sediminicola sp.
CACCTCAGCATTTCAAACTTGGAAAAATAAGCCCGCTCCATTAAGGGGAGAAATTGTTCGTCAGTTTGGGAATAAACTACGCGAATTAAAAGAGCCTCTTGGAAAGTTGGTGTCCTATGAAATGGGTAAATCCTATCAAGAGGGATTAGGAGAAGTCCAGGAAATGATAGATATCTGTGATTTCGCCGTTGGTCTATCCAGACAATTGCACGGTTTGACCATGCATTCTGAACGTCCCGGACACCGCATGTACGAGCAGTACCATCCATTAGGAGTTGTAGGTATCATCTCTGCCTTTAACTTTCCTGTAGCTGTATGGGCATGGAATACAGCCTTAGCTTGGGTATGTGGAGATGTATGTGTATGGAAGCCTTCAGAAAAGACACCTTTATGTGGGATTGCCTGTCAAAATATCGCTGCGGCCGTATTGAAGGAAAACAATCTGCCAGAAGGAATCTCTTGTTTAATCAATGGAGATTACAGAGTTGGCGAATACATGACCAAAGACGCTAGAATACCATTGGTCTCTGCCACAGGATCTATCCGTATGGGTAAAATCGTAGCCCAGGCCGTAGCAGCTAGGCTAGGGAAGTCCTTATTGGAGTTGGGAGGAAATAATGCCATTATCGTTACTCCAGATGCAGATTTGAAAATGACCGTTATTGGGGCCGTGTTTGGCGCAGTAGGTACCGCAGGGCAACGCTGTACCTCTACCCGTAGATTAATTGTTCATGAATCTATGTATGACAAGGTTAAAGAGGCCGTAGTAGCTGCCTACAACCAATTGCGAATTGGAAATCCTTTGGATGAGAATAACCATGTAGGTCCCGTTATTGATAAAGATGCCGTAAAAATGTACCAAAATGCTCTTAAAAAAGTAGTTGAGGAAGGTGGTAAAATTATTGTTGAAGGTGGGGTACTCGAAGGTGAAGGATACGAAAGTGGCTGTTATGTTAAGCCAGCCATTGCCGAAGCTGAAAATTCCTTTGAAATTGTACAGCATGAAACTTTTGCACCCATACTTTATCTTCTAAAATATTCCGGTGATGTAGAGAACGCACTTGCCATCCAAAATGGAGTGGTTCAGGGTCTCTCTTCAGCCATCATGACCAATAACCTTAGAGAGGCAGAAAGATTCCTTTCTGTCAATGGTAGTGATTGCGGTATTGCCAATGTAAATATTGGTACTTCAGGAGCTGAAATAGGTGGAGCCTTCGGAGGCGAAAAAGAAACCGGGGGAGGAAGAGAATCCGGGTCCGATGCTTGGAAAATTTATATGCGCAGACAAACCAATACCATTAACTATACAACAGAGCTGCCTTTGGCCCAAGGTATAAAGTTTGATCTGTAACCACATAAAGTTCTAAATTAGACAACCCACTGTATTTATGCCGTTGTGCAAAAAATGCAGTGGGTTTTTTTTGCCTACAGATTCAAACTGTTGCAGTCCCTCTGCTAGAATTAAAAAACCCTACTTCCTCCATTATATAATGGACATTGAAATAGGGTCTTATTCCGAAAAAACAGTAGTAATTTCCATAAAAATACCATAGAAAGACCCGTATTTTTAGGATTGTACATGAAAAATGTATGGTTGGTCCATTATAGTGTTTATTCTACAAGAAATGCTCAGGTTAAGCAACCTACCCGATTCCTGCCATAAGTCATTGAATCACAATAAATTCCCCGTATTATTTAACATTTATAGAGATTTTTTAATAAATTAGGACAGCAAACCCATTCATCTCTTCTATCGATCGAGGCATTGGATGTAAGCGCATTTATTAAACCAATAACTAACCACCTAAACTACACATTATGAATTTTGAACACATGACGCTTATGAGTTGGCTATTACTAGCCATATTTGGAATTATTTGTACCATTTTGGGGTACCTATGGGGAAAGAGCGTCACCAATACCACAAATAATTCGGGTGAGCTTAAAACTCTTCAGGATAGCAATGCCAAATTAATGAACGACCTGGAGGGCTGTAAGCAAAAATTAGCATCCCAAACTACAAAAGCTACTACTCCCGAAATCAAAAAAAGTCCGGTTGCCGTAGCTCCTGAAGCCCTCTTTAATGCCGAATTGGCAAAAAAGTCGTTTGGAAAAAAAATCAAATTAAACGATTTAAAGGTAATTGAAGGGATTGGCCCAAAAATTGAACAACTATTCCATAATTTTGATATTAAATCATGGGAAAATCTTTCTGAGGCTTCCGTCAATAAATGTCAAGAAGTATTGGATTCCGGTGGAGATCGTTATAGAATTCACAATCCTGGATCTTGGCCCATGCAAGCAAAAATGGCACATGAAGGCAAGTGGAAGGCCCTAGCCAGATGGCAAGAAGAACACAAAGCAGGGAAACTATAAAACAAAAAAAACCGGTTCTTATTGAACCGGTTTTTTTTGATAATGTTCCGTTGGCCTCAACCCATTTGAAATGATATTGATCTTCAGGAAATTTCATTCGTTCAGAAATACGATCCAATCTGTCCGGTAATTTCATCAAGTAATCACGGGCCTTTTCGGCATCATCGGTAAGAGATCTGATATTATCCAATTCCCAATATGCATTTAACTTCCTAAGTATCTCTACATAATCTTGGGCCGTGTAAACCCCTAATCGTTGGGCACAATTTGAGAAATTTTCAAATGCCGTACCTATGCTTCCGCCGGACTCCCTTAAGAAATGTGCAGGCATAACAATTTTCTTCTTCATCATATCGGCAAAAGCCAACATCATCTGACTGGGATCGTGTTCAAAAATAGCCTTGACAAATTCTCTATATGCCAGATGGTGGCGCATCTCATCACCAGCAATAATGGTACACATTTTTCCAAGTAAAAGATTCCCTTTTTTCTTGGCCATTTGTCCTACCCTCTTATGTGAAATATTCGTGGCAAGCTCCTGGAAACTTGTATAAATAAAGTTTTTGTACGGGTCACGATCGGTTCCAATATCAAAGCCATCTGCAATCAGGTGCTGCGTAGTCATCTCAACTTCCCTCATATTTACCCTTCCAGATAAATATAGATACTTGTTAAGGACATCGCCATGTCTATTCTCCTCGGCAGTCCAATGACGTACCCATTTGGACCAACCATTTTTATTCTCTCCATGTTGGTCTATTCCTTCCACATCCATCAACCAAGACTCATAAGTAGGCAAGGCTTCTTCAGTAATTGTATCAGCAACCATTGTCACCCAAAAATCATAGCCCAATTCTTTGGCCTCTTCCCTTATTTGGGTTACGTCGTCAAAGAACTTGTCGCTCTGAGTGTCCGGCAAAAAATCGGTTGGCTGCCATATCTCTTCAATAGGAATAAGGTAAGAGTCTATAAACGAATCTACCTTGCTCTCAATGGCCCTCATTACTTCTATTCTAATGTTTTTCGCGGACATAACTTATTTTTTACAAATATCTCTAATATTAATGAAAAAAACCCATAAAGGGGCGTTAATTTTATTTCCTTCCGGACTCCCCGGGGTAAAAAGAAAATACGGGATCACTTTGCCAGTATTGCTTGCTATCTACATCCATAATGGACAAGGGACCCTTGAATGCGGCACCGGTATCAATGTTCCATACATTGGCCGCTTTATGTGGCAATGTCTTCCCTATTCTAGTGACTGGGGTATGGCCAATAAAGATTTCCTTGTAGTGCTTAAGTCGTTTTGGATAAAAAGTATCCTCCTCCTTCAAATTTGGATTGAGGGATAAGGCCAATTCCCAAAGGGTACGGTCCCAATAAAATGTTTTAGTAAAGTACTCGTAATCAATACCATTCAAGTTTGTAAATCCTGCATGAAGGAACAATTGATTTTTAGGATTCAAATGATAGTTTTCCAAGTTCTGATAGAAATCTATATGTAATCCTTTTATGCCTTCACTTACTTGGTTATAAGATTCTGTAGTGGCACGCCCACCATGTTGGAACCATAATGGATTGTCCTTTCCCTGATTCAACCATTCCAAGCACAATTCGTCGTGATTCCCTCTTAGAAACGTGCATTGGTGGCTATCTTTAAGTTCTATCAAATAATTTACAGTCTCTACGGCTTGGCTCCAACCATCTACATAATCCCCTAAAAATACAAGATGATCATCCTGGGTAACCTTAGCCCTTTCCATAACTTGGACCAAAGCCTTTAATCCTGAATGTATATCTCCAATGACAAGTGTTCTCATATTACAAAAATCGCAAATACAATTATTATAAAAGAACAATTTAAGATAAAATGAGTGGCACTCACAATGTAGCTGGTGCATCCATCTTATTTATACAAAAACATAACATCTCTGTAGGATATTCACTAATTTAAGCTTCAAATTTTGAATACGTAAGGATTTCCATTTACTTTGAGAACCAAAAACCAACAATCAGTTATGAAGAAGGTATATTGCATAGGGGAATTGTTGATAGATTTTGTAGCGGAAAAGCAGGGCAGTGATCTATCCAAAGCAACAGATTTTACCAAAAAAGCAGGAGGTGCACCAGCGAACGTTGCCTGTGCAATTTCAAAACTTGGAGGCGAGAGTTCTTTTATTGGTTGTGTTGGCAAAGACCCTTTTGGCACCTTCCTATTAAATATTTTAGAAGAACATGGAGTGGACATAACCATGGCTCAACGATCCTCCACATTTACAACTTTGGCCTTTGTTTCTTTGGCCGAAGACGGGGAAAGGGATTTTGTTTTCAGTAGAGGCGCAGACAAGGAACTACAATACAATCCGGGTTATAGAAACATATTCAAGAACAATATCATACACTTGGGGGCAGCAACTGCCCTACTCGGAGGAAGTCTAGAAGATGCCTACAAACATTATTTTTTTGATGGGCTTTCCCAAGGCGCGTTTATTTGTTTCGACCCAAATTTTAGGGGTGATCTTTGGAAAGGGAAAGAAGGTATTTTTATAGAGAAATGCCTTCCCTATATAGAAAAGTCAGATCTGTGCAAATTTAGTATGGAAGAGGCGCAATTACTCTCCGGTAAAGAGGATCTACATGAAGCATGTGATTTTTTACATAACATTGGCGCCAAATCAATTACCATAACATTGGGCGGGGATGGTACTTTATTGAGTACTTCCAAATCCAAACAGAATATCCCAAGCATAAAAGTAAGCCCTGTTGATACCACTGGTGCTGGGGATGCCTTTATTGGTTGCCTCTTACAGCAAATTTCGGCCTTAACGGATTTTGAGTCCCTTTTCACTGACGACTCCCTTCTTGCAAATATGGTCCTGACAGCCAATAAGGCGGGGGCAATCACCACGACGAATTATGGGGCTATTGAATCATTGCCCAATTTGAACCAACTGCAGTATTAAAATGAACCAATTATCACTTCACCAATTAATGGCCAAGAGCCATTTAAAAAAAAAGAAGTCCGCTAGCCATGAAGATTTGTTCGAGCTGCGCTTGGCCGCAAATTTAACGCTGATAAAGAATCTCTTTTTTTCCCTTTATCCAGAAAACGAACACGCAGACACCTTTGATAAATTGGTCTCGCTTTTGCCAGCATTGTTCGAGGAGAGGCCACAGGAACTAAAAAAGATAGACCTAGAGAGACTGCAGGAAGGGAATTGGTACCAGTCCGAAAAAATGTTGGGCATGCAAATGTATGTGGACCATTTTAACAAAGATATCAAGGGCCTAACAAACAAACTGGGATATTTTGAAAATTTAGGAGTGAATTTCCTTCATTTAATGCCTATCACCAAAAGACCTAAGGAAGAAAACGACGGGGGTTATGCCGTGAATAGCTACCATGAGGTTGACGAAAAATATGGCACCAAAGAGGATCTTTTATCCCTTACAAAAAAGCTCAGGTCCAAGAACATGTATCTCATGTTAGACTTTGTAGTGAACCATACATCCGATGAATTTGAATGGGCCAAAAAAGCCATGGAAGGCGATAAAAAATATCAGGATTATTACTACACCTATCCAGATCGCACCATCCCAGATCAATATGAACAATCCCTTCCGGAGGTGTTTCCGGAGACCAGTCCCGGCAACTTCACCTATAACCCAGAAATGCAGCGATGGGTCATGACCGTTTTCAATTCCTACCAATGGGACCTCAACTACTCAAATCCCGAAGTTTTTTTGGAAATGCTGGGTAACCTTATGAAATTGACAAATATGGGCGTGGATGTGGTCCGGTTTGATGCCTTGGCTTTTCTTTGGAAAAAAATGGGTACAGATTCCCAGAATTTGCCAGAAGCACATCAACTTATCAGACTGTTCCGAATGTGCCAGCAGACCATAGCGCCTGGTGTCATCTTATTGGCCGAAGCCATTACGGCACCTACCCAAATCATCAAATATTTTGGAGAGGGTGAAATGAGCGGCAATGAATGTGAAGTAGCCTATAATGCCACTTTAATGGCGCTACTTTGGAATTCCATTGCGACCAAAAAGACCGTTTTATTGAACAGGAGCCTACAACAACTACCCAAAAAGCCAAAAGAAGCCACTTGGATCAATTACATCCGGTGCCACGATGATATAGGTTTGGGATTCGACGATAATGATATTTATAGCATCGGTTGGGATGCACAAGAACACAGAAAATTTTTACTTCACTACTATTGCCAGAAACTGGATTGGTCCCCCGCCAAAGGACTCATGTTCATGTACAACCCAAAGAATGGAGATGGAAGGATTACAGGCAGTGCAGCCTCATTGTTGGGATTGGAAAAGGGATTGGAGAATAAGGATGAAAAGCTTATCTCCCAGGCCCTGACAAAAATCATCACCATGCACAGTATTATTTTATCCTATGGAGGCATGCCCCTGATATATGCCGGGGACGAAATTGGCACGCTCAACGACTACAGTTACCAATTAGAGAGCGCTAAAAAAGATGATAGCCGATGGGTGAACAGGCCAAAACAAGATTGGCAGGTCATAGACAATTTGGAACAAGGGAATACCCCCCAGGCACATATATTTCATTCCTTAAAAAAATTGATTGGGATACGCAGGAACAATCCCATATTTGCCGATCACAATAACCTGATCCTGCACCAGCACCATAACCCACATCTGTTGGTCTATGAGCGTACTTCAGCCGACCATACCGGACTTTTGGTCATCTGTAATTTTGATGATCATGTCCATGGTATTGAAAAATCGTGGCTGGAAAAAATTGGGTATGGGGAAAATAATGAGCTAACGAATATGGTTTCTGGAGAAACACTTCGTTTGCAAAGCAATCATTTGGAAATTGGTGCCAATGAATTTTATTGGATAATCCGCAATTAACTATACCTCACCTTTCGCAAGATGCGAAGGGATTCTTTTAGGGATTGGTATGCTTTAGTATCGTATTCCCTAAGCAGGATTCTAGCATCTTCCATAAGCTCTTTAGCCTCTTCAAAACCGTTGAGATAGCAGATCAAATAAGTAGCGGGAAGCTGTTTTAGATCCATTTTTTCGGTATTTGTAAGATCCAATCTTTTCTGAAGCTTTTGCAGGAGGGCATTGTTGGAATTAAAAATATGGTGCAGCGTTTTTTTGTCGTAGCGAGGAGGATCAAAGATTAGGTCGCTCTGTATTTGGTAAGTGCCACTTTCCTTAAAGGTTATGACCACCTTTTCCAAAGGGTAGTACTTTTGCTGTGAACCCAATCCTAATTGAACGTATTCCGTGGTCGTAAAGGAATGCTCATCAAAAGAAATGGTGATCTCATCCAGGGCGGAATAGAAGAGCTTTACCTGTTCATTGATCAATTCTATATCAACACGTGAATAGTAGGTTTCATTTTTCACTTTTTTTTCATTCCCAGCCCAGCAGACCACAAATTGTTCCTCAAAAACTTTGTAATTACTGCTAAGATCTTTGTGCCTGTGGTAGATAAAATCAATAACACCATCCAAGGTGAGCTTTATGTTGTTTCTGGCATGAAGCTCCAATGTGGCCACGGTTTCCGAATTAATGTCCTTTAGATGAACATCAAAAGCTTTGGGAAGACTAATACTTCCTTCCCTAAAGAAAACTGAGCCTCCATAGTATTTCCAAATATTCTTTTTTAGGGCACAGACCTTCCCGTTGGATTTGATGGTGACCAAGCCCACCACTTTACCCTCAGGCAAATGTGGAAATGGAATATTCTCATAAGAAATTAAAGGAGGGTTATCCAAATATGCATTGACCAGGTTTTGAATCTTACTGTCATCAAAGAAGTCGACCCCAACAATCTTATTATCCTCATCCTCTACTCCAATGACAATAAAGGAATTACTAATGGGGTTACTATTGGCGAGCGCACATACATGCTTTAAGAATTTCCCCTTACCTTCTCTCTGCCCAATATCTATGAAACGCTTTTTGTCGTAAAAGCTGTTCTCGTCGTTATGGGCGAGAAGATTTTTTACCAACAAACGTTTATTGATCATACCTCCTTTTTATTGAGAATTGTACTACTGGCCTGGGCTGTGGGCATCACAACCAGATCCGCAATATTTACATGGTATGGCCTTGTTACAACAAAATGGATAATATCGGCTATGTCCTCTGGTTTCAATGGCTGATAACCACTATAAACGGTCTCTGCCCTAACATCATCGCCTTTGAAGCGCACTTTGCTAAATTCTGTTTCCACCAAACCAGGATTCACCGCCCCCACCCGAATACCGTAAGGATTTAAATCCATCCGCATCCCTTGGTTGATGGCATCCACTGCATGCTTGCTCGCGCAATATACATTGCCCTTTGGATATACTTCCTTTCCCGCAGTGGAACCAATATTTATGATGTGACCAGATTTCTTGGATACCATTTGGGGTATAATTGCCTTGGATACGTATAAGAGTCCTTTCACATTGATATCCAACATGGCATCCCAATCTTCCACGCTTCCATCATTAATTGGCTCCAAACCATGGGCATTACCAGCGTTGTTGATCAGGATATCTATATTGGAAAACTCTTCTGGCAGGTTATGTATTGAGGACAGCACAGCGTCCTTATCCCTAACATCAAAATTTAGGATATGTACTTTGGTCTTGGCTCCCAGATCATTTTGTAAAGCTTCCAACCGATCCTGCCTTCGCCCACAAAGAATCAGGTTAATCTGGTTCGCTGCAAAAAGTTGGGCGGTTGCCCTTCCAATTCCGCTTGTTGCCCCTGTAATCAATGCTGTTTTAGATGCCATAATCTTAAGTCAAAATATTTTTTATCATCTTCTCTAGGTCGTTTTTTGATTGCCCCCTTATGGCACAACATGGCCTTGGCTTGCTGCCAATAGTTCGAACCAGTCTTCCAACTCCAATTTTATGGAACTAGCCTCTACGGAATCTTTGAGTCGCTTAGGGTTAGTGGTCCCCACTACTGGGTGGATCAATGCAGGATGGTGTGCTAACCATGCCAGAAGTAATTGACTTTCATCTGCTACATATTTTCTTTGGAAGTCCTCCAAAACCTTTTTTATCCGTTTTGTCCGTTCTCCATCTTGCTTAAAGTAATCGCCAAGTGGACTCCAAGCCATTCCAAAACGTCTATTGGCCAAAATATCATCCAACGTCCCGTCGTACATTACGGCATCAGAGGTCAGAGAAAATTCTACCTGATTCCCCATAACTGGGATGGCAGTCTCCAATAAGGCAATCTGCGAAGGAGTGAAGTTGGACACTCCAAAATCCCTTATTTTTCCATCCTTTCGCAGCTGGGCTATAGCTTCTGCAACTTCCTCCGGCTGCATTAATGGACTGGGCCTATGCAATAAAAACAGATCCAAATAATCGGTTTTTAATTTTTGCAAGGTTTGTTCCGCCGACCAGATAATATATTCCTTGGAATAGTTATAGTGCTTAATTTTATTGCTCCTGGTTTTGCCCGTATGCTGAATCCCACATTTACTGATGAGCTGTATGCTGGCCCTATCAATTTTGCTTTGACTCAGAGCGGTACCAAATTCGATTTCGTTGGTATAATCGCCATAGATGTCGGCATGGTCAAAAGTGGATATCCCAATGTCAATACAATGCTGCATCAAATCGATCATTTCCTTTGTGGACAGTTGCTTTCCCCAACTTCCCCATGTCATAGTTCCTGCTATGATTTTTGAATAATTTGTAGATTTCTCCATAGGTTGGTGAATTTAGAAAATAAATCCCTTAAATACTTCATAAAAATGGGGGGTTTACATAACTTTTAACCAATCATTAACAACCATTAAATAAATAAATCTTCAATTTGCATCAGAATTTGATGTAATAATTGTCAGGGTTTTAATTAAAATGTTTTATGGAAGAAAATACGACTGTTGATATCAGTGCTGTGAATGAGAAGATTGCAAAGGAAAGCGCTTTTATAGACCTTTTAATGATGGAGATGGACAAAGTCATCGTCGGTCAAAAATACATGGTGGAAAGGTTGCTCATAGGTCTTTTGGGGCAGGGACATATCTTATTGGAAGGTGTTCCCGGATTGGCAAAAACATTGGCGATCAATACACTCTCCAAAGCCGTACATGGTAGTTTCAGCAGAATACAGTTTACTCCAGATCTATTACCTGCCGATGTGGTAGGAAC
>JBFIGS010000080.1:0-10440 GCA_041602195.1 Sediminicola sp.
TAGATCTTCATCCGAGTACAAATTATAGGTAGTCACATCTGGGATGGGTACATAGAATACCCCTGGTCTGCTGCCGTCCAAGGAACCGGGATTGTATTCGGCACTGGCAGAAGCCTCTCTAAAGGCTTCAGTGCGGCGAATCTCAAATGGGGTTTTGGGTTGATGATCAAATAGCTGATCTACTTGAGGCTTCATTTTCGCATGGATGGCTTTAAAATTGTCTATGACCTGCTGTGGGTCTGTAAAAGGCATCAATTCTTTTTTATTCCTGACATAATCAAAGAAAGCCTTAAGAGTACCATCAAAACCAACTTGCTGCTTTACGTTCTCCATTTCCATAGAGATACGTTTTACTTCATCCAAACCTATTTGGTGGATTTCTTCGGCTGTCATATCGGTTGTTGTATACAACTTTATGGAATAATCATAATAGGCCTTCCCATCTGGGGTGCCTTCTATACCGCTAGTGGTACGGCCAGCGGCAAGATATTCCGTACCCATAAAATCATATAGTTTTTGATAGGCGGGAATAATCTTCTCTTTTATCATAACCGTATAAGCATCTGTAAGTCTCTTTTTATCCAAATCATTGAAATCGTCTGGGAAATTCTTTACCGGTGAGAAAAATAAATGTTGGTCAAGGTCCTTGGTTGTTACTGTTTTTAATTGGGGTACCACCTTTTTGATCAAGGATTTGGGAAGCATATACCCTTTTTCTATCCCTTCTCTCATACGCTCTTCAGCAGTGGCCATCCAAACGACATAACTGTCCAATCTCTTTAGCCAATTCTCGTAATCTTTGACAGTCTTGAATGGCTGTGCACTTGTACCTCCCGCATATTGGCCCATGGTCAATTGTACGGTCCACATTTGATTGATAGGAGTGAGGTCTTCCCTAAACTCCATACGTTCCAAATTCCTATTACATTCCCATTCCAAGATAGCCTTGCTCATTTTTTCGCTATCCGAAAGCGATGTATCCTGAAAAGTGGCCAATGCATCCTTATATTTTTGGTAATATGCCTTTTCCATGGCCTTATAATCTTCCGTCAGGTAGTTCAGGAAAATGTCGTTGTATCTATTGTCACCTTCCGCCGTGGCTTTAAGGGGATATAATTTTAAACCATCTTCATGATAGTTGTTCAGTAAGGTTTCAAATGCCTCATTTTTAGCCATAGCATCTTCTTTTAACGGTTCTGGTTTGTTTTTACAGGCGGCAAAGGCAAGGGCCCCAAGTATTAGGATAAGATATTTCTTCATGTTGCTTTTTATTTACAGTTGGATTCTTTTATAAAATTACGGTTATTTCAATAAAGCTCACGCGTAAAAAAGGGTTGCCCTTTTGGGCCGAAGTACAATGCCCTAACATTGGTTATAGTTATAAGTACTTTTCTAAACTTTCTCTCTTTTTTAAGGGTAAAGCCTGGTTATTGATGGCGAGGTGTAAGAGCTCACGGGACTTTTCTTTGGCAAACAAAAGTTGGTAAAATTGTTGGATGGTTAAGCTGTTTTCAGATTGTTTTACCAAGACCATACTGTCACCTTGAGAAACCAAGCCCTCTTCCATAATTCTGACATAGGTACCAGGATGGGATCTATCTATAAATTGTTTTATTATATTCTGGGTCTCGAATCGGATCCCAAGTTTATAACAGGGTTCCCTAGGTTGGGAAATTTGGACCAATGCGCCACCAAGCTTATAAATATCACCAATTCGTATTTGGGACTCCTCCAATCCTGCTATGGTCAGGTTTTCTCCAAACTTGCCCCAATCCCAATCAAGATTGGGATACAGTTTTTTCCAATATTTATATTCTTCTGCAGAAAAAAGGTAGCAGGCCTTATCTAGTCCGCCGTGGTACTTTCTATCCACTACAGTATCCTTTTCTACATCCGTTTTCCCTAAAAAAATGGGTTCTTGTATTGGCGTTTTGAAAATTCCTGTTTTTTCTTCTTTTCCATGCCATGTAATAATGGTGCCCTTACTTATATTGGTAGCAATTACTTTCATTGGAAATAAGTATTGATCCTTATTTTTAAGGATATGTTTTTTTTAAAATGACCATAAAGTTTTTAAAACTGTAGGTACCATAAAGCCCAAAACATTAATACAAATTGCAATGGGATACGGAAAACCAAAACCCATACAGGAATACCTGCAGCGGCTTTTTTTCCAGTCAGCATATAGAAATGGACCAGTAAGAATACGGCCAGCATAGCTATGATTCCGAAAATAGCGAGGTCTTTTGTTTCTTCAAAACAGACTCCAATTGCCAATATAATTTCAGCTAGGCCACTCAAGAACACCAGTAATTTATGGTTCGGGAGATATCTGGGCATTATTCTTAAATATGCCTTGGGTTTCACAAAATGCATGATGCCCGCAAAAAAATACATTGCGGACATTAGATAAAGATGCCATGGATAAATCATGGTATGAATATAATAATAAAAAAGGGACTGCTTTGAAAAGCAGTCCCTTTTTCCTAATAGAATTATAATCTTCTTATTTGATGATTTCGTAACTCCTTTTGATGAAGTTGGTAAGTTCCTCACCTTTAAGCAATCCTTTTGACAAACGGGCCAGATCCAAAGATTGATTGATCAATCGCTCTTTCTTCTTTGCCGTTTTGGTATTTAGGATCTCATTTACAAGATCGGAATTAGTGTTTACAATCAGATTGTACATTTCTGGCATATTGCTCATCCCGAACATTCCGCCACCACCGGTCTGTTGCATTTCTTTCATCCTTCTTAAAAACTCTGGTTCAGTAATAATGAATGGTGCCGCAGCACTGTCCATAGCCTCTAATTGCACGGTATAGCTTTTATTTTGGATGACCTCTTCCAATACAGTCTTTAATTGCTCTTTTTCCTCCTCGGATAATTTAGAGATTTGGGTATCCTCCTTTTTAATCAGGTTGTCCAAATGATCTGCATCAACCCTTGCAAAGGATACATTTTCTTTGGAAGTCTCTAATTTCTGCATCAAGTGCGACACAATTGGAGAATCCAACAACAAGACCTCAAAACCTCTGGCCTTCGCAGTTTCTATATAACTGTGTTGTGCTTCCTTATTGGATGCATAAAGGATTACCAATTTATCATCCTTATCGGTATGGTTGTCCTTTAATTTTTCCTGTAATTCTTCAAACGTATAGAAGTTGCCATCCACGGTTGGGTAGAGTGCAAATTTGTCTGCCTTTTCGAAGAATTTATCTTCTGAAAGCATCCCGTACTCTATCACGATCTTGATATCGTTCCATTTTGCCTCAAAATCCTCTCTATTGTTCTTGAACAAAGAGGACAGCTTATCTGCCACTTTTCTAGTGATGTAAGAAGCTATCTTTTTAACGGCACCATCTGCCTGTAAGTACGAACGGGAAACGTTCAAAGGAATGTCAGGTGAATCTATAACTCCTCTTAGCATGGTAAGGAATTCCGGTACGATGCCTTCTACGTTATCCGTAACAAAAACCTGATTTTGGTATAACTGTATACGATCTTTTTGAACGTTGAGGTCGTTTGTCAATTTTGGGAAGTATAGAATCCCAGTAAGGTTAAAAGGATAATCTACATTCAAATGTATATGGAAAAGGGGCTCTTCAAATTGCATTGGATAGAGTTCCCTGTAGAATCCTTTATAATCCTCCTCTTTTAAATCGGCCGGCATTTTGGTCCAAGCCGGATTTGGATTGTTGATGATGTTGTCCACCTCTTTGGTAGGCGCCTTGTCTTCTTCTTTTGCACCTTCTGGTTTGGGAAGGGTTTCTGTTTTGGTTCCAAATTTAATCGGAACCGGCATAAACTTGTTGTATTTGCTCAAAAGCTCAGATATCCTGTTCTTTTCCAAGAACTCTGTAGAGTCCTCTGCAATATGAAGGATAATCTCAGTTCCTCGTTCTGTTTTATCACTAGGTTCCAGGATAAAGTTAGGAGAACCGTCACAAGTCCAATGGGCCGCTGGCTCATCTTTATAGCTCTTGGTGATGATCTCTACTTTTTCTGCTACCATAAAGGCTGAGTAAAAACCTAGACCGAAATGACCAATGATTCCAGAATCCTTGGCAGAATCCTTGTACTTGTCCAAAAATTCCTCGGCACCTGAAAAGGCCACCTCATTGATGTATTTCTGGACCTCTTCCTCGGTCATCCCCAAACCTTGATCGATAATATGGAGCTTTTTCCCCTCTTTATCAATTTTGATTTCAATAATTGGGTTGCCATATTCCACTTTCGTCTCACCTATTGTAGTAAGGTGCTTTAACTTTAAAGTTGCATCTGTGGCATTTGACACCAATTCCCGTAAAAATATTTCATGATCGCTGTATAAGAATTTCTTAATCAACGGAAATATGTTTTCAACGGACACATTAATCTTACCTGTAGCCATATTTTGAAATAGTTTTAAATTTTATGTAGAACCTATGTCAAAAAAAATACCATACTGTGCATTAGTGACAAACTGACACATAGCTAAGGATAAATATGTGCATTCAAAAACATTAACAAATTATTTTGTTTAAATATTTGCTACGATAGATAAACAAGTATTATATTTGTAGTGTTACAGGGAAAAAATGCTATGAAAAAGAATTATTTCTGTAACAAGTTTGTTTATTTATTGGTTAGGTTGTTTAAAAAGCGTGTTCACTTGGACACGCTTTTTTCATGAATACTGATCATTTTATATATGTTTAACACATTTCTGTTTAAATAATAGTATTTTTGCATAAACAAAATAACATCCCTATGCCAGCAAAAGCGAATACTAAGAAAATAACGGAAGATGCCATTATAGGTGCTTATATGGATTATGTACTGGAGCATGAGGTAGTCCCCAAGTCCATCTATAAATTCTGTAAGGCCAATAAGATAAAAGAAGAAGAATTTTATAAATTTTTCGGGTCTGTGGAGGGCTTGCAAAAAGCAATTTGGTCCACCTTCTATCACAATACAGAAGCGTTGATCAATAAGAATGAAGATTTTGATTCTTTTTCTAACAAGGACAAAATGCTCACTTTCTTCTTTACCTTTTTTGAATTGTTGACCCTCAATAGAAGTTATGTGCTTTTTTCATTAAATGAAAATAAAAACATGCTCAAGAACATGGAACAATTAAAAGGTCTCCGCCAGCATATAAAATCGTTCGCAACGGATTTGATAGAAGAGGGGAATGCCAATAAGAATTCTAAACTAACACAACATCCTCCAAAATTATTTTCTGAAGGGGCATGGTTACAGTTCCTTTTCCTTTTGAAATTCTGGATGGATGATTCTTCCCCTGCATTTGAAAAAACAGACTTGGCCATAGAAAAGTCGGTCACCACTATTTTTGATCTTTTTGATAACACCCCTCTGGAAAACATCTTGGACTTTGGAAAATTTCTGTACAAAGAGAACTTTTCATAACTGCAGCCTATATTCAAAGTTGTATTCCTAACCCCTTGGCTTTAAAAGGCCCATAAAATATATTGCATGAAAACATTGGATAGAATTCCTACCGGAAAAATAGAAAGAGCTGGAAAATTGGTTAAAACTGGGGTAAAAGTCGGGGGAAACTACATGAAGTATTACAGCAAGAAATTGGTGGATCCATCGATGACCAAGGACGAACTTAATGAAGATAATGCGGGTGATATTTACGATGGCTTAAAGAGCCTCAAGGGAAGTGCCCTAAAGGTCGCCCAAATGTTGAGTATGGAGAAAAGCCTGTTGCCCAGTGCGTATGTCGAGAAATTCTCCCTATCTCAATTTTCCGTTCCTCCCTTGTCGGCCCCGTTGGTGAGGAAGACTTTTAAAAAGTACCTGGGGAAATATCCCGAGGAGATTTTCGACGAATTTGAAAAGGACTCCATTAATGCCGCGAGTATTGGTCAGGTACACAAGGCGGTAAAGGACGGTAGGAAATTGGCCGTGAAAATCCAATATCCAGGCGTAGCCGAAAGTATCAGTAGTGATCTGGCTTTGGTGAAGCCGGTAGCGATCCGTATGTTCAATTTAAAAGGAAAGGATTCCGATAAATATTTCAAGGAAGTTGAAAACAAATTGATAGAAGAGACCAATTACATATTGGAGCTGCAGCAGAGCAGGGAAATTACCGAGGCCTGTGGCAATATTCCCAATATGGAGTTTCCAAAATATTATGAAGCGCTTTCAAGTGAGCGGATACTCACTATGGATTGGATGCAGGGCAAACACCTGAGTGAGTTTACAAAAACCGATTTTGATGAAGGTTTGGGAAATACATTAGGGCAGGCCCTCTGGGATTTTTATATGTTCCAAATCCATGGCTTGAGAAAAGTACATGCCGACCCGCATCCCGGTAATTTTTTGGTCAGTGAAAGGGAAACCTTGATCGCTATAGATTTTGGCTGTATCAAAGAGGTGCCCAATGAATTTTATATCCCATATTTTGAGCTTGCCAAAAAGGAAAATATAGAGGATGATGCCATTTTTATAGAAAAGCTCTACGAATTGGAGATCCTATCGGAGGCCGATTCTCCAGAGGAATTGAAATTCTTTAAGGCTCTGTTCAAGGAATTGTTGACCATTTTTACATTACCCTTTAATGAAGAGCATTTTGATTTTGGAGCTGATGAATTTTGGACGAAGATCGCTAATTTAAGTGAGCGTTATTCCAAGGATCCCCAGATAAGAAAAATGAACGGCAACCGTGGTTCCAAACATTTTCTATATCTAAATAGGACCTTTTTTGGACTGTACAATTTACTTCATGATCTCAAGGCCAAGGTAGTGGTCAATAATTTTAGGCAATACATATAAAAGAAAGCCCCGAATAATTTCGGGGCTTTTTTTTTAATCTTTTCCCATTAGAGGGGCTTCTATAATTTCTTCTTTTTGTTTTACGTATTTCTCAAGCCATTGATCTTGTTCCCAAAGTAGGTGCAAGATGCTTTCTTTGGCCCTGTAGCCATGACTTTCCTTTGGCAACATCACCAATCGTACTGTTGCGCCCAAGCCTTTTAGGGCGTTAAAATATCGTTCGCTCTGCATTGGGTACGTCCCAGAATTATTGTCTGCCTCCCCATGGGTCAAAAGTAATGGAGTTTTCATTTTATCGGCATGCATAAAGGGCGACATGGTGTAATACACTTCTGGGGCTTCCCAATAGTTCCGTTCTTCACTTTGGAACCCAAAAGGGGTAAGCGTCCTATTGTAGGCGCCACTTCTGGCAATTCCGGCAGCAAACAGATCGGAATGGGAAAGTAGGTTAGCCACCATAAAAGCACCATAACTGTGTCCGCCAACGGCCACTTTTGTTCTGTCTATATATCCCATCTTATCCACTGCATCAATGGCAGCCTTTGCATTGGCTACCAATTGGGTCCTAAAAGTGTCATTTGGCTGTGCGTCTCCCTCACCAATGATAGGAAAGGCGGCATCATCCAAAACCACGTAGCCTTTGGTGACCCAATATATGGGGGAACTCCAACTTGGATATGTAAATTCATTCGGATTTTGGGTATTCTGTGAAGCACTGTTCTTGTCCTTAAATTCTCTGGGATAGGCCCATAAAATCATGGGCATTTTTTCTTTTTTTGCCTTGTCGTAGCCAACAGGCAGATATAGGGTACCCGTTAATTCCAAGCCATCTTCTCTTTTATAGGTAACAACCTCCTTGTGCACGTTTTGGATGCTTTTAAAGGGGTTTTCAAAAAAGGTGAGCTGCTGTGGTGCCTTTTTGCGCAACAAGCTTTTATAGTAGTAGTTTGGATATTCGCTTTTAGATTCAATGCGCACTAGAAGCTGGTCTTTTTCCGGGTGGTATTCCACCAAGGTTTCTTTTTTGTCCGTTAGGGTAGATTGGTAAAGACGGGATGTTTCTTGGGAAATCAAATTGATTTTATCCACGAATGGGAACTGTCCTTTTTCTGAAAATCCGTCCCCCATCAGAAAAGCGTTGTTCTTGCTGTCCAAGGCCAGAACATTTACCCCATACTCATTCCTTCTTGTTACAAATTCGCCGGGATCGTTGTATACATCTTGGTAATTACGGTCTGAAATTATTCTTGGCTTTTCAGAGGGATTGGAAGGATTAAAAACATAGGCCTTTGTATTTCTGGTATTCCACCAACGGTCATAGGCTATAGCTAGTCCATCATTGCCCCATAAAATTCCTCCAAACCTATTGATGGTCTTTAGCAGGCTTTTGCCCTCTCCCTTAAAAGGTGCTTCTAATTGAAATACCTCGTCCCTAAAAGCCACTTCGTTTTCAGGATCCCCTCCATCCAATACCTGGGCATAAATTAAGGTGGCAGGTTTGTCATTTCTCCAGCTGATATCCCTCATCCCGGTACGTTCTGCCATAAATCCCTGGGGAAGATCCTCAATCAAAGGCACTTTTAGTATTTCATGTACCAGGCTCCCATCGTTCTTGTAAATAGTAGTGGTAGATGGGAATCTGTAATAAGGAACCAAATAAGAAAAGGGTCGGTCTATTGTCTCTGCCATGATATAAGAACCGTCCGGAGAGAAGCTTAAAGAACTGTACATATCTGGACCTTTCCATAAAGAGGCATTTCCGTTGAGGTCTACCTTGTGCAATTCCGATAGGGCCAGTTGTTCAAAGTTAAATTCGTCATTCGGATTTTTCAACAGATCCTGGTAGGTCCTATTCTGTGCTTTTTTTCCGTCATTTGAAGAAATGGTAGGTCCGGCTGGTACGGCCTCGCTAACATTGATCAATGGTTTTCTAGCGGACGGCAGCATTTTCACCAAGATGGAATTCCCATCCTTGAACCAGTTGATGACGTCTCTCATATTGGCATTTACATTGGATTGGGTGATTTTTTTAACCGAAGCTTTTTCCAAATCCAAAATCCATACTTCCACGCCGGTTTTTGTGGTATTGGTCACCGCTATTTTGGACTGGTCCGGAGACCAGCTGAAATTTGCCAGCCTTGGGTTTTCAGGAAGTCCACTAACCTGAACCTCTTGGGAAGCGGAAGTAGGCTTAATTTTGATATTATTGTAGTAGTTGGTGCGGCTTCCAATATTCGTTTTTGGGTTGATGCGGAGTCCGGCCAACCTCAATTCGTCTTCAGAAAGCTCTTCTATGGTCTTGTATGCATCCCTATAGAGCATTACCATATGTTTGCCATTATCGGTAATCAGTACGGTAGGTGCCAAAGGGGCGTCAACTAATTTTAATATTTCCTCAGAAGGTTTCTGGTACGTTAAGCTTTCCTGTGAATGTCCCCAGAAAACAAAGAACATCAAAAGTAAGGGTAAGAATTTTTTCATGTACTAAACTTTAGATTAGTGTTAAATTAAAAGATGGTGAACAAGCACAATGCTTGTTGTGTTCCTCTGACAATTTACTAAATACGCCTTCTTTAAATGTTGTAAAAACGTTAAAACCGGGTAATGCGGTTGAAATTCATGATCAGCCCTACGAAACAATGGGAATTTTAATCGACTTTATTTTATTTTTGTCTTTTATATGGAATGCCATCAATCTTTATTATATTGACAAACGGATATAGAAAAGCTTCATATTCCCGAAAAAACTAACAAACCTTAAGATGTACAATTCAAAAATAATAGGATTAGGGTACTATGTACCGGAAAATGTAGTGACCAACGATGATCTGTCCAAGCTTATGGATACCAATGACGCTTGGATTCAAGAGCGTACAGGGATCAAAGAGCGCAGACATGTGGTCAAAGGAGAGGATACCACCACTTCTATGGGAGTAAAAGCTGCTAAGGTGGCCATTGAAAGGGCGGGAATTGATAAGGATGATATTGATTTTATCATTTTTGCCACCCTAAGTCCTGATTACTATTTTCCTGGTCCAGGAGTTTTGGTACAGCGCGACCTAGATATTAAAACAGTGGGAGCATTGGACGTTCGCAACCAATGTTCGGGGTTTGTCTATGCCGTATCGGTGGCAGATCAATATGTAAAAACCGGGATGTATAAGAATGTTTTGGTCATTGGATCCGAGCTTCACTCCCACGGTTTGGACATGACTACTAGAGGAAGGGGAGTTTCCGTTATTTTTGGGGATGGGGCAGGAGCTGCCATCATCAGTAGGGAGGAGGATACTTCCAAAGGAATATTATCAACCCACCTACATTCAGAAGGCCAACATGCCGAGGAATTATCATTGATAGCACCTGGAATGGGGAAACGTTGGGTCAATGATATCATTGCAGATAATGATCCCAATGACGAATCGTATTTTCCATATATGAACGGTCAGTTCGTATTTAAAAATGCGGTGGTCCGTTTTAGTGAGGTGATCAAAGAGGGACTTGAAAAAAATAATCTAAAAACCACAGATATAGATATGTTGGTGCCTCACCAGGCAAACCTTCGAATTTCTCAGTTTATTCAAAAGAAGTTTGGATTATCAGATGATCAGGTTTTCAATAATATCATGAAATATGGGAATACCACGGCCGCTTCCA